>DATMUT010000667.1:0-24436 GCA_035563755.1 Novosphingobium sp. | reverse complement strand
CGCCCACACCCATGCTCACCGCACTCGATGGCAAGCTCAACGCCGCTTGGCCGCCTTGCGACGGCACCATCCGTTTCGCCGCCTATCGCGTCTACGAGACGGCGCTGGATACCGCGCGCCTGGGGTTGGCGCATCGCGATCTGGGCATCAAGGCGCCCCGCCGACGCGGCGTCACGCCGGCCGACATCACCGCCGCGCGCGGCGAGCTTACGGCCCTTTATGCTGCCCATCTGGGCAAGTCACCCGCCGAGGCGGCCGCAATGGCCGGAGATGCGATCAATTCCATCATGGCCACCGCGCAGGAGTGCGAATGATGCCGTCTTCATGCGCCGCACCGTGTGGTTCCCGCTCGTTGCGGGTGCGGTGCTGCTGCTCGGGGCTGAAGGGGCTCTGGCTAAGGCAGCGTCGGCACAGCGCCGGTGACAGTGTGCTTGCAGCACCAGGATTTCGGCGATCAGGGCGCCTATTATTACCAGCGTCATCTCGCGATCATCAGCTTGGGGCCGCTGGCGTCGGGTGGACAAAAGGCTGCGACTGCCGGTGCGTTCTGGACCGAGGTGCCATTTTCAGATCGCGCCCCCAAAGGCCCGCTGTGGAGGATCGGATCCGTGACTGCAGGCCATCTGCATGGCGTGTGGAGCGACGGCCAGCATACCCTGCCGATCGAGCTGGTATCTGTGCTGATGCTGCCCGCCACCTCGTCCGACGATGATCGCGCCGACATGCCCTGCGGCAACCGCGCGTTCAGCCTGCCGCGCTATACTAAACCCACTGTCACCCGGCGCCTCGCGCGACTGGGGGGCATCGCCTACACCCCCTGTTAATCGATCCGGGCCGGCAGTTCACCGATTCGGCGAGCGAGACGTTCCAGCTTTCGGGTCAATCGCCCGCCGTGGGGCGGGTGAACGCGGCGCTGGCCGCCGATGTGCAGACGGGGCCGGACAACGCGATGTATCTCACCTGCTCGATGTCGGCGCTTGCCCAGAACGGAAACGATGGCGAGGCCAGCTTTACCCGGCGCCCGCTTGTCCTAACGCACAACTGGCTGGTGGTCGAGGACAACGAGGAGAACTATTGTGGCGGTGCCCACCCCAACACCGAGGTGAGCTATGCAACATGGGACCTGAAGACGGGCCTGCGTGTCAACCTCTACGATTGGTTCACCCCCACATTTCGCAAGCTGATCGACGCTGCGTTCCCCGCCAGCGATGCCGACTGTCGTGATGCGGAGCGGGTGGAGGACGACTGGATGGTGCGGCTGACTACGACCGGCGTGGCCTTTACACCGGTATTCTCGCACGTGGACATGGCCTGTACCGACGACGCAGCGATCCCGTTCGCGCGCCTCGCCCCCTACCTCAACGCCAGCGGGAAAGCGAGCACAGCCGCGTTTCGACGCGATATGGGCGCTGAAAAATGATCCCGCCTTCAAACACGACGTTCGAGGCGCAAGGCCACTCCGTCGGGAGCCGACGTACGTTTACCTCGTCAAAATTGGCAACGCACGGTGAGTTTGCGGGCCAGCGCGAACAGACGCATGGTCGACGAAGTTAGGGGGAGCGTACATGGAGAAAGTCCCGTTAAGACTCGCGCCTTTGTCTGAAAATGTCCGATATTACAGCGACGCCGTGAATCGCCATTCCAAAAGTGACAGTATAAATGAGAAAAGTTGTTCATCGGGCGAATCAATGATAAGTAAGATGACGAAGAATTCAAATGATGTCTTAGAAAAGATTGCTAACATACACTTTGATAATGACCAGAACTGACAGAAAAAAATTAGAAATTTTGACACAATTCATGTCGATAACAGACAATCGTATATAGGTGCGCCGACGAGTACTGAAATTACTGCGTTTCCTAGGCGGCGTGGATGAATTCAGTCGAATGTTTCGACGCTCACAAGCTTGAGATCGCCGTCGAACGCGCCGACGTAGGCCGTAATGTTGTCGGAAAACTCGTCCATGAGGTTGAGCCCGTCAGGATCGTGATCGTTCTCGGCGATAAGTCTGAGTTTGCCGTCGACGAACGTGCAGACCACGTTGTTTTCATGAGGGTAATTCAGCCGGAACGCCTCTGTGATGTCGCGTGCCGCTTCTTCCCCCTCTGCTGGAGGAACGTCATGGCATTCCAAGGTGATGCGATACATGGACTTGCCTTTCTTAAGGGCTAGGCACCTTATCGAGCAAAGTGCCTTCAATGAAGCCGAAAGGATTGACGTGCTGCACGGCGCTTGATTTAAGGCTGCTTTTTGGAGGCAGGCTTGAGCGGCGGCGATCTTACCGAAGCGGAATGGCGCGTTTTGAAGGGGCTGCTGCCGATCGAGCCCGCAAACCGTGGACGCGGGCGCCGGCCCGAGCGCAATCGCGCGATCATCAACGGCATCCTCTGGCGGATACGCTGCGGCATCGCTTGGCGCGATGTGCCGCCCAAAATACGGAAACTGGAACACGATCTATCGCCGGTTCCGCCGCTGGAGCGAGGCCGGGGTCTGGAAAGCGGGTCGGTCACGCTGGCCGAGATCATGGCTGACAGTGGTCACTACAGCATCGACAGTACCACGCTTCGCGCCATGTCTCGGCGGCGGGCGGAAAAGGGGGGGGTGTCGAAGAGCTCTTGGCCGCTCGCGGGGCGGGTTCACCAGTAAGCTTCATTGCCTGGCCGATGCCCGAGGACGACCAATCGCCTTTCACCCGACGCATGGAGAGGCTGCTGACTGCACCGCCTACGCCAAGCTCATCGACCTGCCCGAACGCGCGCCCAGGGTACTGCTGGCGGACAAGGGCTACGACACCAATGCCATCCGCGCAGACCTTGTTCACCGGGAGATACAGGCTGTCATTCCGGCAAAATCCAATCGTCGGGAGAAAATTGACCACGACCGGGTGCTGTACCGCCAGCGCAATGGCATCGAACGCGCGTTCGGCAGACTGAAAATTAACCGCGCCATCGCCACCCGGTATGACCAGATGCCCTCAAGCTTCCTTGGCATGGTCTATCTGGCAACCATCAGGTTCTGGCTCAAATTCGTCCACGCCGCCTAGGGGCTCCCTATTCCTGTGGCGCCTCGCGCAAGGCCTCGTAAAGCTGGCCAGGTCCGAGCAGAATGTCCTTCAGTCCTTCACGGACATGGGCGCTGTTGAGCGCCTGCGTGCTCATCGTTTCATGGGCTGTCAGTGCATCCATGATCGCGTTCATGATCTCGTTCGCCAAAGCGGGTGAGGCCGCGAACTGCGCCTTTGAGTTGTTCTGAGCCTGCACCCGCAGGGTTTCGGATTCGAGAAGCTTCCCCTTGATGACGTTGTTCACATAGATCAGCTGGTCGTCATCGGTGAGGTCGCCTTCGAACAGGTCGTTCACCTTGGCGATGATCTCAGCCAGCAGAGCCTTCTGCTTGTCTTGAATGCCACCGGTGCCGACACCCGTGATGGGGGCAAGCTGCGGCTTATCTCCGCATGCCACGCTGATGTTACGCTGGCCGAGATCCTTCAACGTGTGATGGGTCAGCTTCACGCCGGAGAGGTCTACCCCCTCACGCTCCCGTCCAAACTCCAGCAGCGGGATCAGGCGCTTGTAGAACAGGAAGCGCTTTTCGATATCGCTGCTGCCATAGTCAAAAATCTGGGATAGGAAGGTGTAGAGGCTGACAAAGCTCTGCATGTCGCTCTTGAACAGGATCAGGACATTGATCTCATCTTTGGCTTCGTCAGCGGCCTTCTGATCTTTTTTGTCCAGCGCTGCCTGTCTGCGGGCGAAGGCCTCCTTGTATTGGACCAGCAGGCGCTGCGCGACGGGTTCCAGCGCACCGATCAACTGCCCCTGGGTAGCTTGCGGGTCGAGTTCAACCCGAACCAGCCGCTCGACCTCATGGTTGTCATAATGGCCTGAGGCATCCAGTTTCGCGCGCAAGTCGAAGATAAGGTTCGGATCGGTGGCGGCCGCAATCTCGGCGGTGTCGTAATAGGTGCGGAAAGCCTCCAGCACTTCGTCCGAACTGTTGACGAAATCGAGGATGTAGGTCGTATCCTTGCCGGGGTGGGCGCGGTTGAGGCGTGACAGGGTCTGCACGGCCTGAATGCCTGCGAGCCTCCGGTCGACATACATGCCGCACAGCAGCGGTTGATCGAAGCCAGTCTGGAATTTGTTGGCCACCAACAGGATCTTGGCATCCTCATCGGTGAAGGCTTCGCGGATGTCGCGCCCCTTGAGCGTCGGATTGAGTTTGGCGCTGGTTTCGGTCAGCGGGTCGCCATCTCCCTCCGGGTCTTTAACCTCGCCCGAAAAGGCCACCATGGTCGACATGCGATAGCCTTGCGACTTGATGTAGTGGTCAATCGCCAATTGCCAGCGCACGGCTTCGAGGCGGCTTGCCAGCACCACCATCGCTTTCGCCTTACCATCGAGCAGAGGCCCCACGTTCTCGCGGAAATGCTCGACGACGATCTGCACCTTCTGCGCGATGTTGTAAGGATGCAGCCGGACCCAGCGCATGATCCCCTTCATGGCCGCGCTCTTCTCGACCTCCAGTTCGTCCCACTCTTCGCCGCCATTGGCCAGCTTGAAGGCGAGCTTGTAGGGTGTGTAGTTCTTCAGGACGTCGAGAATGAAGCCCTCCTCGATGGCCTGCCGCATGGAATAGACGTGGAACGGCGCGGGCTTGTTCGTTCCGCTGGCCGCCATATCGGGATGGGGGCGACGGCCGAACAGCTCCATGGTCTTGGTCTTGGGCGTAGCGGTAAACGCCACATAGGTCACGCCATCCTTGGCCGCGCGCGCCGCCATCTGGGCGGCCAGCAGGTCCTCGCTGCTGATCTCGCCGCCCTCGGTGATTTCCTCAATTTCCTCCGGCGTCAATACAGCCTTCAGCTTGGCGGCGGTTTCCCCGGCCTGACTACTATGGGCCTCGTCGGCGATGACGGCGAACTTCTTGCCGTCAGTCGCTGCCCGGTCGCGCACGGCCTCCAGCGCGAAGGGGAAGGTCTGCATGGTGCAGACGATGATCTTTTTGCCGCTATCCAGTGCGTCCGCCAGCGCAGCGCTCTTGCTGCCGCTGTCGCTGGTGATGGTGGCCACTACGCCCTTGGTGCGCTCGAATTCGAACAAGGCTTCCTGCAACTGTGCGTCGATCACATTCCGGTCCGACACAACGATCACGCTCGAGAAAATCTTGGCGTCGGCTGCATCATGCAAATCGGCGAGGAAGTGCGCCGTCCATGCGATGGAGTTGGTCTTGCCTGAACCAGCGCTGTGCTGGATGAGGAAGCGGCCGCCAGCGCCTTCTTCGCGGATCTGGGCACGCAAACGGCGCGTGCCATCCAGTTGGTGATAGCGGGGGAAGATGATGCCGCTGATCTGCTTCTTCTTGTCGCGCTTGGCGATCATGTAACGACCAAGAATCTCCAGCCAGCTGTCGCGTTGCCAGATCTCCTGCCACAGATAGGCGGTGGGGTGGCCGGGGCCATCCGTTGGATTGCCCGCGCCGCCCTTGTTGCCCCGGTTGAAGGGCAGGAACCGCGTCGAGCCACCCTCCAGCCTGGTGGTCATCATCACGTCGCGGTTGCTGACGGCGAAATGGACCAGAGCGCCGGTGGCAAAGCTGAGCAGAGGTTCGCCCTTGGGGGCGCGGTCAAACTTGTATTGGTCGATGGCGTCACCCACGGTCTGGGTGAAATTGGTCTTCAACTCCACCGTGGCGACTGGCAGGCCGTTGAGGAACAGGACCAGATCAATACAGTTCTCGTTCGTCTTGGAATAGCGCACCTGTCGCACCACGCGCAGTCGGTTGGCCTGATAGCGCGCGACGATGTCGGGGTTCATGCCTGATGCAGGCGCGAATTGGGCAAGGCTGACCAGCCCCTTCACCCCGATCAGTTCGACGCCATAGCGCAGCACATCCAGCGTGCCGCGATCTTGCAGCGACTTGCGGAGCCGGTCACACAAGACGTCGAGCGCAGCGGGGCCGTGGGCCTTGCTCAAAGCCTCCCAAACCTGCGGCTGGCTTGCCTCCAGCCAGCTTTGCAGATCTTCGGCGAAGATCGCCCTGGCCCTGTCATAACGTGCCGCCGCACCGACTTCGTAGAGCCAGCCAGCTGCCGCCAGATCGGCGCAGATTTCATCCTCGAAGCTGATTTCCTTATGCAGGCTCATTTCTGCCTCAACCCTTTAAACCAAAACCTGGAGGTGAGGCCGCAAGACCTGCTCGAGCCTAACCATCGCCAAAGCGGGTGCTTCCTGAACGCTGGGCCAATCTTCCTTGGCCCAGCGATAACCGCCTGCAACAACTGCGCTGACCAGAGTAGCCTTTTGGCCGTCAGCCTTCTTCCAGATCATCGCGTCACCAAACTGGGCATCGATCCCTTCACGATGCGCGTAGAGCGTTTCGACAGCCGCTGTCACGCTTCAGTTCGACCACAACGAGATTGGCATCGCTATCAAGGCACAAGAGGTCGATGCGGCGATTGCTGTCCGCCCAACCGCCATATTCCTTGGCCACTACGAACAAGGCATCTCCGAGCGCCGCGATCTGCTCGCGCAGGATCCGCTGAATATCCTGCCGCTCCTTCAACCCTTCGATCTGAAACAGGGTTTGGTTCGCGGGCGCCAGCTTCCCATCGGCAAGCTCATAGACTGGCATCAGCTTGCTTCATCGAGCAAGTGGTCCAAAGCCTCTTCCACGCGCCGGGCCTCCCATTCTTTGTAGGCTTCTCCAGTCTGGGCGTGTTTCCATTCCCAAGCGCCATTGGTCGACCTGCCAAGAGCAACTGATGCGGCCGCGCTGGGGCTTTTGAACGCGTAACTCTGCATGAAACGCAAACTCCCGTCATCTGCCGTCGAGATGACATTCGCGCGCGCCAGTTCGTCATAAAGCGCGCGGTAACTGCCTAGGTTTTGAGGCGGTCTTGCTTGGGAACCCGCGATTACGACAAACTCGCCATTTTCGCTCTGAACTGCTTCAGCAAGAAAATCTTCTCTAGCCAATTTCAAGGTAAAGCGTGGTCCAGTTTCAACGGTTTCTGTCAGGCCCAAGGTGTGGGTCGTGATTGGCTCTTTATGGTCAGGGCTGTTGGCCTTGGGCGTAGACCTTGCCCGCTGGATAAACATGTCCACCCGCACGGCTGGCAGCACCACCAACAGGTTCTCCAGAAAGGCTTCCATCTTGCCCTGGTCGGCCTCACTCAAACCGGGAAGACTGGGGGCCAAGCTGTTCTCCAGCGGCATGCTACCGATGGACTTGGCCTCGGCGATCAGGCGCGCTTCCAGATAGCGCACATGCGCCTTGTTCAGCTTGTTGGCGGCGGCGGTGATGAGGATGGCGCTGGTCCACCAGTCCTTCTTCACGTCGTGGCTACGGATGCGGGCCGAAATGTCCTCACCTTCGCCGATATAGGCTAGTGGTTCGCCCTCTTGCTCGCCCAGCAAGAGGTAGATGCCCGCATAGCTCGTCTCTGGCCGGGCCAGCGCGGTGGCGATCTGGGTGCGCGGGGTCATCAGCACATGCCCCGTCCAGTTGAACATCTCGGCCGTCAGCATGCCATCGGGGCGGCCGTCGATGTAATACAGTTCCAGGCTGCGGCCGGTGGCGCGGGTCATGCGTTTTCCATTTCGGCGGAGGGTTTGGCGCTGGCGTTGGCGGCGCGGACGTCGATTTTGCCGGTGACGGCCGCCGAGATCAGCGCGGCGCGGCGTTCGGTCAAGAGGGTGATGGCGGATTGGGCTTCAGCGGTTAGTGCATCGAAGGCCGACAATCGTGACTCTAGGAAGCTAAGAATTTCCATCTGCTCACCAAGTGGGGGACGCGGCGAACGCTGATCTAGAACTTGCGATCCCGTTATCAAAGGTTGGGCGGTCTTGGCGGCCAAATCGTTCAATCGACGAGCCATTAGGACCCACGCTAGATAGAGGTGGCTCAATTCTGGTTTGGTAACCCGCAAAACAAGCGCATTATCCGTCACCCAAACCACATTTGGCGCAACGTGCACATTCCCGCAAAGAGCACCTACACGCCCGATGACAAGGGCGCTATCATTTACATTACCAACATTCGTGTACCCCATCAGGCCGTTTCCACCGAACACTGGAACCTCGAATCCATCAAGGCGGTCAGTAGAAAGGGATGCAGTATCGAACGAATGGCCGCTATTGCACGTTACATACCAGCGCAGTGATGCGACCTCCCAATGGGCGGGGATTTGGCCGAGCCATGCGATGCCGCTGTCTTTCAGGGGGGCGTTGGGGTTGAGGCCTTTGGTGACGGTGTGGGAGATGACCGCTTGGCGCTTTTCCTTCAGCAGCGCGATCAAGCGCTCCTGCTCGGCCACCAAGTCATCAATCTTGCCCACCTCCCGATCCAAAAACCCTGCAATCGCCTTCTGCTCGGCGAGAGGGGGGGGCGCCAATGTGATGGCCTTCATCTCGCCGTAGTTGGTGCTCCACAGATCGGCGACAATGCCTTTCCCATAGCGGTAGTATTCCTCTTGAAAGGCGACCGAGCGGAACAGGTGGTGGACAAAGCGCCCATGCATCCCATCGTCTGGGCGGATGACAGTGTTAATCAGCGATACGGAGCCATCGAGTTCAGACAGCCCCGACGACCCCTTGCGGTCTGATCGACTATTGATGACGAAATCACCCGCCAACACGCATTTGCGATTGTCGTTGTCATCAGTTTTGGCGGCCGTTTCGAGCTGCGGCACAATCCCATTTTTGGTGACAGACAGTGGCGGGTAGTCGATGTCGCTGACTTTCTCGCGGCGTTCGACAAACCGCGCTCCAATTCGGGTTAGCTCCCAATGCTCCGGCACAGCGCCCAGCCAAGCTACGCCGCTGTCCTTATACTCGGCATAAGGGGGAAAGCTCACGCGGCCAACTCCGCCAGCATGACTTGAATCCGCGCGGTGACACCGGCTAGCTCGGCATCAATCTCGGCCAGCGGGCGGGGGGGCTCAAACACATAGAAATGGCGGTTGAAGGGGATCTCGTAACCCACCTTGGTCTTGTCATGGTCGATCCAGGCGTCAGGCGCGTGGGGCTTCACCTCGCGGGCGAAATAGGCCTCGACATCCTCGGACAGCAGCACATTCTCGGTATCGCGCAGGGCGCTGTCGGGCTGCATCTTGCCCTTGGCCTTGCCCTTCTGGCCAAGGATGGGCTTGCCCGCCTCATCACGCAGGGGGCGCTCGACGGTGATGGTGCGATAGCCAAAGGCGGCGTTGGGAAAGATGCGCGAAAGGGGCGCGAGCTTGACCTTGCCACCTTCGGGCGCATCCGGCGCGGCATCGCCCGCCACCACGATCTGGCGCGCAACTTCCTTGCCATTGGCGTCCAGCACGGTCGCCAGCTCGGCCTCGACAAAGCGGCCGAACAGACGCGTTACGTCCTCGATATGCGTCTCGCCCATCTCCTTGCGCTTGGAGCCGAGGGACTTGCGCATCTTGGCCCAAAAGCTGCTGGCGTCGATCAGTTGCACCTTGCCGGTGCGCTCCTGCGGCTTCTTGTTCGACAGGATCCAGACATAGGTGGCGATGCCGGTGTTGTAGAACATGTCGGTGGGCAGGGCGACAATGGCTTCGAGCAGGTCGTTTTCCAGCACATAACGGCGGATCTCGCTCTCGCCGCTGCCCGCGCCGCCGGTGAACAAAGGCGAGCCGTTGAGCACGATGCCAAAGCGGCAGCCGCCTTCCGTCCACGGGCGCATTTTGGAGAGCAGGTGCATGAGGAACAGCAGCGAGCCATCCGAGACGCGCGGCAGGCCGGGGCCAAAGCGGCCATTGAAGCCCCGGCGCTGGTGCTCGTCCTGCACCTCCTTCTGAACCTTCTTCCATTCCACGCCAAAGGGCGGGTTGGAGAGCATGTAGTCAAAGCGGGCGGCGGGGTGGCCATCGTCGGACAGGGTGTTGCCTTGCACGATCTTGGTGATGTCCTGCCCCTTGATCAGCATGTCGGCCTTGCAGATGGCGTAGGACTCAGGGTTGAGTTCTTGCCCCCACATGGTGAGCTGGGCGGTGGGGTTGTGTTCGCGCAGGTACTCCTCGGCGATGGAGAGCATGCCGCCAGTGCCCGCCGTGGGGTCATAGATGGAGCGCACGACGCTGGGCTTGGTCAGCACCTCGTCATCCTCGACGAAAAGCAGGTTGACCATGAGGCGGATGACCTCGCGCGGGGTGAAGTGCTCACCGGCGGTCTCGTTGCTGATTTCGGCGAACTTGCGGATCAGCTCCTCGAAGGCGAGGCCCATCTGGGCATTGTCGACGCGGGCGGGGTGGAGGTCGATGCCGGCGAAGCGTTCGGTGACCTGATAGAGCAGGCCGTTCTTGGCCAGCCGGTCGATCTGGGCTGCGAACTCGAACTGCTCGAAGATGTCGCGCACTTCGGGTGAGAAGCCCTGGATGTAGCTGCCCAGATTGGTGTTGATGTTGTCTTGATCGCCGATCAGCTTGGCGAGGTCGACCGAACTGCGGTTGAAGAATTGATGCCCGGCGGCCCGGATCAGGAACGGATCTGGGCGGCCTGCTTCTGCTTCTTTCAGCACAGCCTCTTTGGTGGGCGCCAGCACGCAATCCAGGCGACGCAGCACTGTAAAAGGCAAGATGACACGGCCGTATTCAGACTGCTTATAGTCGCCGCGCAGCAAGTCCGCGACCGACCAGATGAAATTGGAAAGCGATTGATGGTTCAAGGAAATGGCCTCCGTCTTGGTGAGGTCTTGCCCGAGATAGGGGCTGTCATCAACCACGATAAGCGCTTGATTGGCTGGTGCTGCCCCCAGCCAATCAAGCCGCAAGGCTCATCGCACGCGAATGTCCGATGACGCCTGCTCAGCCCTGCGCGGACAGCAAGTGCTCTGTCCCGATATTCCGGACTATTACGCCTTCCTGCCGCCCTAACTGATCGACCTGCTCAAGGCGCGCATGACACGGCATCTACCGCCAGCATGATCATGAATGAACGGGGCGCCAGCTGCGGTGCTGAACGTCGGCTATGGCGGCGCAGGTGCATTCAAAGCGACGCCATCAGGCATCCAGTTTCGCGAACCAGATCACGTGCTTGGCGCCTTTGCCCTTGCCGTTCTGATCGTAGCGGGCATAGACAGTCACTTCGTCCACCGCGAAGCCGGCGGTTTTCAGGCGCCGCGTGAAGGCATCGTCACGCGCGGCAGACCAGATGGCCAGCACCCCGCCGGCCCGCAGCGCCCGGCCCGCCGCGCGCAATCCGGCGACGGTATACAGCCGGTTATTGCCAGCGCGCACCAATCCGTCGGGTCCGTTATCGACATCGAGGAGGATCGCATCGAACCCGCCCGGCGAGCCGGCAATCACCTCGACGACATCGCCCTGCACGAAGCCGACGCGCGGATCTTCAAGGCAGCCCGCCGCCACAGCGGCCATCGGCCCGCGCGCCCAGGCAATGATCTCGGGCACGATTTCCGCAACGGTGACCTGTGCGTCATCAGGCAGCTTGGCCAGCGCGGCACGCAGCGTGAAGCCCATCCCGTAGCCGCCGATCAGCATGCGCGGCTGCTTCGCGCCGGCAATGCGCGCGCAGGCCATCACCGCCAGCGCCTCTTCGGAGCCGCGCATCCGCGTGCTCATCAATTCATTGCCATCGAGCACGATCATGAAATCGCCGCCATGGCGGAACAGGCGCAATTCCGCGCCATCGGGCACCTGGGCCGTACCAATCAGTTCGCGCGTAATCATACCGGTTCTCCTGCCGGCTACCCGGTCGCCGCCTCACTGGCCAAAGCCCGTGGAAATTGCAACCGCCCAACAACCGATGGCATGCGCCGCCTTGCTAGCCGTAAGCGGCGCGGTAAACGCAAGACCGCTTTGGACGGGCCAGTTTGAGCCGTGGAAAGCCGCCATTGGCAGCGGCAACGCACACCATGCGGCAGTGGTAGCAGGTGGCTAAATCGCGACGCCGTCCGCTTCGGTCACAGCGTCCATTTTTGGTGGAAAGCGGCCATTTAGACCGGATGCAAAGGTCTATGCCGAACTGCTCAAAATAAAAATTCTAAGTGCGATATCATGAGTTGTGTCATGATTTGTGATATCGATTTATTTTCCAATATGTCGCGGCTCTGGGCCAAGGGGGCCGCCTTCGCGCGGAAGGCCAGCCCCCTCTCTCTTGCCTACACGCCGTCAACCGCCTTGCTGACCAGCACGTTCACCGAGACGCGGCGGTTTTGCGCCTTGCCTTCGGCGGTGTCGTTGCTGGCAAGGGGGTCTGCCTTGGCCATGCCGGTGGGGGTGAGCATGCGATAGGGCTTCCAGTGGCAGGCCTGCTGGAGATAGTTGATCACGCTGCTCGCCCGCTTTTCGCTGAGCGTCTGGTTGATCTCGTCGCTACCGGTGGAATCGGTGTAGCCGACCACCAGGATCAGCGCATTGCTCACCCCTTCGGCCTCGGTGGCAGCGCGGCACAGTTCGGCCTTGTCACCGGCCGAAAGCACTGCCTTGCCGGTGTCGAAATGGACGTTGGTCGTGCTCTTGATGTTGTAATTGTCGATATCGGCCATGCGGCCGCGCAGCGCCTCTGTCGCGGCAGTCTGTTCGGCAAAGCGCTGGTCGGTGCCGTGGCGGACCATGCTGGCCATCTTGAGATCGCCCTTGTGCAGGTTGATCTGGCTGGCCAGCAGCCCGCCGGGCCATTGCAGGGTCTTCACCGTTACCGGCAGGCCGTTCAGCAGCGATCCGGCATCCAGCTTGTCGCTGCCGAACAGGCCCTTGCTGGCCTTGATCACCGTGGTCTCATTGACGGCGATCACCGATTTGGTGCCATCGGCGGCGGTGATCTGCACCCTGTCGCCGCTGCGGGCGGAAATGAAGCCCCTGATCTCGGGGCCAGGGCTCAATTGCGAGGCATCGGGGATCGGGGTGCCGTTCACGGTGATATCGGAGCGGGGGGCTTCCGGCGACTGGGCGAACAGGCTGCCCGACATCGACATGGCACCCGTCGCAAGCAGGACAAGCATTCCTGACCTGGTGGAAATGACACGCATCACGCAACTCCTTTGCAAATTCCAGGCAGGTGATGTGCGACTTCGTTCATGTCTGGCAGATGAAGGCTGTATCAACCCCTGCGTCAGGCGCGGATGGAACGGGCGCATTGTGCGACGAGTTGTGGCAAATTGTCCGTTTTTTGCCGCGCCCCGGCTTCAGGAGGGGCGCCAGCCTTCGTCGATGCAATCATGCTGCCAGGCAAATTCGAAGCGCTGGCCGGTGACGATGCTGTGGCCGTGCTGCTCCTCGATCCACGGGCCGGCGGTGCGGTCTATGTAGACGATGAAGCGCGCCGGCGTGCCAAAGCCGGCCGAAACGCTGCGCCCCAGCACCTTGCCGCAGATCTGCCCGGTACTGGCATCGCCCACCACCTGCACTTGCGAGAAGCTGGCGGCAGGGTCCTCGATATCGGCGCGGATCTGTTGTTCGCCATCCAGGGCCGCGGCCTGCCGCCAATCCGTGGCGGGCTGGCAGGCCAGCAGCGGCAGGGCGGCAAGAAGGGCAAGGCGGCGCATGGGCACCATGTATGCCCTTGTTGCCGGCCGGTTTCCAGTGCTGCTGCGCGCAGGCGTCAGCCTTCCAGCGTCTCGCCCCATGCCAGCCATTGCGCTTCCACATCGGCCAGCTCTGCTTCCAGCCCGTCGCGCATCTGGCTGAGCTTGCCCAGTGCCAGCCCTTTCAGCGCCGGGGGCGCCTTGGCCGGCTCTGCCAGCGCCAGATCCACCTCGGCGATGCGGCCCTGCAGGCGGGCCATGTCCTTTTCCGCCTTGGCTAGCTTCTTCTGCAATTCCTTCTGTTCCGCCCAGGCCAGCTGGTTGGCCTTGGGGGCAGCGGCGGCGGCGGCCGGCTTGGCGCTGGCTTCCGGCTTGGGCTGGTTGCGGCCCAGCACGAAATCGATGTAATCCTCGATGCTGCCGTCATAGGGCACCGCCTCGCCGCCATCGACCAGCACCAGCCGGTCGGCGGTCATTTCCACCATGTGCCGGTCGTGGCTGATGAGGATGACCGCGCCCTGATAGGTGTTGAGCGCCTGCACCAGCGCCTCGCGCGCGTCGACATCAAGGTGGTTGGTCGGCTCGTCGAGGATGAGCAGATGCGGCGCATCACGCGTGACCAGCGCCAGCGCCAGGCGGGCCCGCTCGCCGCCCGAAAGCTGGCTGACAGCGGTGGTCGCCTTGGGGCCGGAAAAGCCGAAGCGGCCCAGCTGCGTGCGCACGGCGGTATCCGGCTTGCCCTGCATGGCGCGGGCCATATGCAGCAGCGGCGTGTCGCCCCCAGCCAGTTCCTCCACCTGATATTGGGTGAAATAGCCGATGGTAAGCTTGCCGGCGGTGGTCATCTCGCCTTCCATCGCCGGCAATTGCCCGGCCAGCAGGCGCGCCAGCGTCGTCTTGCCGTTGCCGTTGCGGCCGAGGAGGGCAATGCGGTCGTCCGGATCGATGCGCAGGTTGATGCGCTTGAGGATCGGCGTTTCGCCATAGCCCACCGCGGCCTTGTCCAGCGTGATGAGCGGCGGGCGCAATTCGGCCGGATCGGGGAAGTTGAAGCTCAGCGAAGGGTCTTCGATCATGCCCAGCACGGGCTGCATCCGGGCCAGCATCTTGGCGCGCGACTGGGCCTGCTTGGCGGTGGAAGCGCGGGCGGAATTCCTCCGCACATAATCCTCCAGCTTGGCGCGCTGGGCATCCTGGGCGGCCTTGGCGGCGGCGGCCTGGGCGGCGCGCTCGGCCCGCTGGCGCTCGAAGGCGTCGTAGCCGCCGGCATAAAGCGTCAACCGGCCGCCCTGCAGGTGAAGGATATGATCGACGACATTGTTGAGCAGGTCGCGCTCGTGGCTGATAAGGATCAGCGTGCCGGGATAGGCGCGCAGGAAGCTTTCCAGCCACAGCGTCGCTTCGAGGTCGAGGTGGTTCGAGGGCTCGTCGAGCAGCAGCACATCGGGCTGCGAGAACAGCAGCGCGGCCAGCGCCACACGCATCTTCCAGCCGCCGGAATAGGAATCGAGCGGGCGGGCCTGCATTTCCTCGGTAAAGCCCAGGCCCAGGAGGATGCGCGCGGCGCGGGCAGGCCCTGTGTAGGCGTCGATGGCGATCAGCCGGTCGTGCACATCGCCCAGGCGATGCGGATCGGTGCAGATTTCCGATTCGGCCAGCAGCGCGGCGCGCTCGGTATCGGCGGCCAGCACGGTTTCGAAAGGGGTGGCGGTGCCGGCGGGGGCTTCCTGCGCGATATAGCCCAGCCGCGCCCGGCGGGGCATGTCGATGCTGCCGTCATCCGGCTCGATCTCGCCGATGATCGCTTTTACCAGCGTGGATTTGCCCGCACCATTGCGGCCCACCAGCCCCACGCTGCCGCCGGTGGGCACGCTGGCTGTGGCATGATCGAGAATGGTGCGCCCGCCAAGGCGCACGGTGACATCGGAAATCGTCAGCATCCGGCGCGCCTAGCAGGCGATGGCCGCCGCCGCCAGAGTGTGTGTTTTGCCCAGTGAGCCTGTTTTGCATGGCGCGCGCTTTGGCGCTAGGGGGCGGGGATGATCCAGGTTGCCGCGCTCTATCAGTTTGCCCCCTTTGCCGATCCTGCCGCCCTGCGCGGGCCCTTGCTGGCCCTGTGCGCGGCGCAAGGGATAAGGGGCACGCTGCTGCTGGCGGCAGAGGGCATCAATGGCACTATCGCCGGCCCGGCAGAGGGCATTGACGCGGTGCTGGCGCATATCCGCGCGCTGCCGGGCTGCGCGGGGCTGGACGTGAAATTCTCCACCGCCGCTGCCATGCCCTTTGGCCGGCTGAAAGTGCGGCTGAAGCGCGAGATCGTGACGATGGGGGTGGATGGCATCGATCCGCTCGCCAGCGTGGGCACCTATGTGGCGCCGGCCGACTGGAACGCGCTGATCGCCGACCCGGACACCATCGTGATCGACACGCGCAACCATTACGAGGTGCTGGCCGGCACCTTTAACCGCGCCATCGACCCCGAAACGCGCAGTTTCCGCGAATTCCCCGCCTGGTTCCGGCGCGAGCGCGCCCGGCTGCTGGCGCCCCGCCAGGGCAAGGCGCCCAGGGTGGCGATGTTCTGCACCGGCGGCATCCGCTGCGAGAAATCCACCGCTTTCCTCAAGAGCGAGGGGGTGGAGGAAGTGTTCCACCTGAAGGGCGGCATTCTGGCCTATCTCGAACAGGTGCCGGCGGCCGACAGCCTGTGGCAGGGCGAATGTTTCGTCTTCGACGAGCGGGTGGCGCTGGGCCATGGGCTGGCGGCGGGCAGCCATGTGGCTTGCGCTGCCTGCGGCGCGCCGGTGGGCGAAGAAGGGCAGGCCTCGGCGCTTTATGTGGCGGGCAAGGCTTGCCCTGCCTGCGCCGTGCCATCGGCCACCATGATGTCGGCCAGCGAATAGGCGGCCAGTTCGGCCATGAAGGCCTGCTTGGCGCGGCGCAGCGCCGCAGGCAGGCTGCAGCCGCGCACCAGCCGGCAGCTGCCGCAATCGACCATGGCGCAGGTCGGCTCCATTTCGGCCACCACCGCGCCGATGTTGATCTCTGCCGCCGCGCGCGCCAGGCGGATGCCGCCGCCGCGCCCGCGGGTGGCGGCAATGAAGCCGGCGCGGGCCAGTTGGTTGGCGATCTTCATCAGATGCGCCTGCGAAATATCCTGCGACCGGGCGACATCGGCAATGGTGCGCTCGCCCGCTTCTCCGGCCAGGCAGATCAACAGGCGCAGGGCATAATCGGTGTGGCGGGTAAGCTGCATGAACGGCGATTAACCGATTTTTGCCGCTCTGGCGAGGGCGGGAAGGGGGCCTGGGCCCCGTTCCGGGAAAATTGATGCATCGCAAAGGAATCTATTCGCCCTTCCGATAAGTGGATTTTCACAGACCACTTATCGAAAAGGTGAGCCGATGTATTGCGTGCAGTGCGAACAATCGAACAAGGGCGGATGTGCGGTGAAGGTCGGCTCTTGCGGCAAGAGCGCCGAGGTGGCCGATCTGCAGGATGTGCTGCTGCGGCTGATGCAGGGCGTTTCGGCCTATGCGGCCCGCGCGGCGGCCCATGGCCTGCGCGATGCCGAGGTGGATGCCTTCACGCCCCACGCCTGGTTCACCACGCTGACCAATGTGAACTTCGATGCGGCCCGTTTCGAAGGGCTGATCGCCCAGGCGCTGCGCCTGCGTGACAAGGCGCGCGATCTGGCCGCAGAGGGCGGCGCTGCCCTGACCGACCTGCCCGAGCCTGCCGTGTGGGCCCCCGGCACCACGCCGGCCGAATGGGCGGCAGCCGCGCCTTTCGCGGCGATCCAGCGCTTCATGGACCGTGATGGGCCCTCCATCGTCGGCCTGCGCAACCTGCTGCTCTATGGCCTGAAGGGCACCGCCGCCTATAGCGAGCATGCCCGCGTGCTGGGCCATGAGGAAGCCGCCATCAGCGCCGAATTCCACCGCATTTCCGCTTTCCTCGCTACCGATCCGGTCGATCGCGATGCGCTGCTGGCCGAGGCTTTGGCGGTGGGCGCGCTCAACCTCAAGGTGATGGAGCTGCTGGATGCGGCCAACACCACCCGCTTCGGCCACCCGGAAGTGACGATGGTGCGCATGACCCCGGTGGCCGGCAAGGCGATCCTCGTCTCGGGCCACGACATGGGCGATCTCGAGGCGATCCTGCAGCAGACCGCCGGGCTCGGCATCCAGATCTACACCCATGGCGAACTGCTGCCCGCCAACGCCTATCCGGGGTTGAAGAAATACCCCCATCTGGCCGGCAATTATGGCGGCGCCTGGCAAGACCAGCAGAAGGATTTCGCCGCTTTCCCCGGCGCCATCGTGATGACCAGCAACTGCCTCATCAACCCCGAGATCAAGGGCTATGCCGAGCGCCTGTTCACGGCCGGCCCGGTGGGCTGGGAAGGCGTGCGCCACATCGAGGGGCATAATTTTGCCGCCGCCATCGCCTGCGCCCAAAGCCTGCCCGGCTTTGCCGAGGATGCGCCCGAACAGCGCATTCCTGCCGGTTTTGCCCGCAACACGGTGATGGGCGTGGCCGACACGTTGCTGGGCATGATCGGCAAGGGCGAGGTGAAGAACCTCTTCCTCATCGGCGGCTGCGACGGGGCCCGGCCGGGGCGCAACTATTTCCACGATCTGGCCATGGCCACCCCGCAGGATAGCCTGATCCTCACGCTGGGCTGCGGCAAGTTCCGCTTCAACCGCGAGGATCTGGGCGCCATCAACGGCGTGCCGCGCGTGCTCGACATGGGCCAGTGCAACGATGCCTTCTCGGCGATCCAGGTGGCGGTGGCCGTGGCCGGCGCGCTGGGTTGCGGCGTGAACGACCTGCCGCTGCACTATGCCATCAGCTGGTTCGAGCAGAAGGCCACCGCCGTGCTGCTGACGATGCTGCATCTGGGCATCCGCCGCATCCATCTGGGGCCCACGCTGCCGCAGTTCCTCACGCCTGAAGTGCTGGGCGTGCTGGTCGATGCCTTCGATATCCGCCCCACTGGCGAAGCGCAGGCGGATCTGGCCCGCATGCTGGAAGCGGCCTGACACGCGGGCGGGGAGGGAGCCCGGGCCTTCCTCCCCGCCATTTGCCACTTATCCTGCGGCCGGCCTCAGGCGCGGAACAGCCCCTCGCCAATGAAGCCGCCCGGCCGTGCCCCCGGCGGGCAGGCGAACAGCCCGCTGCCGATATGGGTGACGAACTGGTTCATCATGTCGAACTTGGCCATGTTCTCGAAGATCTTCACAAAGCCTGAGCGCGGATCGCGCTGCCAGGCAAGGAACATCAGCCCCGCATCCATCATCATGCCCTGGCGCCATGGCGGCCAGCGCTCGGCGATATGGGCCACGCCATTGTCATAGCTGTAGGCGCGGCGCAGGATCTGGGCGCCATCGTTCAGCTGCGGCGCGCCAAGGCGGGTGTGGCTGTTCTCGGGGATGACGTAATTGCCCTCGGCGTCGGTTGCCTCCAGCTTCAGCGGCTCGAACTCGTGGGCTTGGCCCAGGGGGGCGCCGCTGGCCTTGTGGCGGCCAACGACCTGTTCCTGAAAGCCCAGTTTCATCCGGTCCCAGTGTTCCAGGCTGATGCGGATGGGGCGCGCCACCAGATAGGAGCCGCCGCGCATCCAGCCGCCTTCCTCGCCCACCCACACGACACGGGCCATGGCGGCCGGATCGCGCGCATCGGGGTTCATGGTGCCATCCTTGAAGCCCATGAGGTTGCGCGGGTTTTGCCCCGGCTTGCCGCCCGAGCCAAAGCCTGTCTGCGCCCATTTCGGCTCGATCAGCCCATAGCCGAGGCGGGCGAGATGGCGCACCGCATGCATGGCCACCGTTGCATTGTTGGCGCAGGCCTGGATGCAGAGGTCGCCGCCGGTCTTTTCGGGCAGCAACTGGTCGCCGTTGAAGTGCGGCAGGTCGATCAGCGCCTCGGGGCGGCGGGCGGCCAGGCCAAAGCGGTCAACACCCGCCTTGCTGAACAGCCCCGCGCCAAAACCGAAAGTGAGCGTCAGCCGCGCCGGGCTCAGCCCCTCGGCCTCGCCGGTGTCGGCAGGGGCGGCCTCGGCGCCGGCGTTACCTGTCAGCGGCAGGCCGGCGGTGAGGCGGGCGGCGGCCTCTGTCCAGCGCTGCAACAGGCCGATCACGTCTGCGCGCTTGTCGGTGGTGATGTCGAAAGTGGCGAAATAGAGGAACTGCTGCGCGGGCGTGGCGATGCCGCCCTGATGGGGGCCGTAGAACGGCTCTGCGTCAGGGGCCAGCAGGCCCGGCCCGTGCATTGGCCGGGGCGGGGTGGCCCGCGCCGTGCCGGCCAGCATGGCGCCGCCCACAGAGCCTGCCGCAGCGCCCAGAAACCCCCGGCGCGAGGCGCCCTTTGTGTCTTGCCCGTCCATCAGCGGCCAGCCTTCATCAGCGTGTTCATGTCGTCGGTCACATAGTAGAAGCCGCTGCCATCGGGCAGCATGGCCAGGCCAAACAGATCGCCATTGCCGGGGGGCGACTGGGCCTGGTCATTGTCGATCCACTGGGCATAGATCTGCTTGCCGGCTTTGGGGTCCACTTCCACCACCTGGCCGTTCTTGCCGTTGGTCACGATGAGGTGCTTCTCGGGCGTCCAGGCCAGGGCCAGCGGCCAGGCCAGCAGCCCGTCCTGCGTGACGATGCGGCCGGTGCCGCCGCTGTCCTGCCGGGTGGAGGCGTGATCGATGGCGATGATGGTGTTTTCAAGGCCGTTGGTGGCATAGAGCGTATCGTCCTCGCCCAGCGCAAGGCCGGTGGGACCGAACAGGAAATTGTCGATATCGGCGCGCTGGGCAAGGCCGCTGGCCACCACCGTCTGGCTGGTGAGTACGGGCGGCTTGCCGGCGGGCACGGTCAGCTCCAGCCGCAGCACGGTGGCCTTGTGCTGCACCACCGGATAATGCGTGGCCGGATCGAGCACGCGCGGGCCCGGCACATCGAAGCCGGCCATCGAGATGAACAGCGTGGCCGCATCGCCCTTGTCGACCACCGCCATGTTGCCCCATGGCCCGCTGATCGTCGGGCCCGACCAGGTGGCGACGAGCTTGCCCTGGGCATCCAGCACCAGCAGGCAGCCTTCGCCGCGGGTGGCGGTGGTGCCATCCTTGCTGGGCAGCGAACCGACGATCACCCAGCCCGATTTCAGCATCGTCATCGCCGTTGTCAGCCCCACGCCGCCGGGGCACTGGGCGGTATCCCGCGGGATCTGGGCGAACAGCGTGGTTTTCCGGGTGGCCGGGTTGAAATCGACGATGGTCGTGCCGGTGCCCTGCAGGTTGCTGATATTGTTGAAATTGCTGATCAGCACATCGCCCTCGGCCACCTTGCCGGCCGAGGTCGGGGCAACCACCACCGCATAGGGGTTGAGATCGCCATTGTCGGGCGTGGTCAACGCCAGCGTCTGGTGCTTGTGGACGGTTTCGAGAAAGCCCTGCCGTTCGGCCAGCGCCGGCGTTGCCGCAAGGCCGATGGCGGCCGCCAGAGCCAGATAAGATGCGCGCATGTGTGCCCCCCTTAGAGCAGGATATTGGTGCGGACGCCGATCACCAGCTCGTTGCCCACGCGCTTGCCATCGACATTGGGGTCTGCCACCCCGCCGCCCGGATTGAAGACATATTGCAGGTCTGGCTGCAGCTGCAGCCAGGGCGTCACCTGCCGCTGATAGGTCGCCTCGACGAAGGTTTCCGTGCCGCGGCGGGGCGTGTAGCTGCCGGTGAAATAGCCGCTGTCGCCATCCAGCCCCGACAGCGCCGGGCTGACCCGCGCCACGCCCATGCCCAGCCCCAGCGAATCCGCCGTGCGATAGGGGAAGGGGTCTTTCAGCACGAGGCCCAGATTGGCCGAGAAGCTGATCGTGTTGCGATCGGCAAAGGGCGTGCCCATCGCCCGGCCAAACAGGCTGAGCGTGCGGTTGGGGTCTTTCGACGAGCGCCACACCATGCGATCCATCACGCCATAGATGCCCAGATTGCCGCGATGCAGGCGCTGGCTGCCATCGCTGGCGGGATCGGCCAGCGACAGGCCATCGCCGCCATAGCGCATGTCGGCAAACTGCTCGGTGTCATACCACACGCCCAGCCGATAAGTGGCGGCCAGCGGCGGCTTGCCGCCGGCGGCCACCATGCCGCCCAGCGCCGGCGTGGTATATTGCAGCTCGGCCATCAGCAGCGTGCCGTGCTGGAAGAAGGGGAAGTTGATGCCCGAGGCGTTGAGCTGCTGGGCATCGGCGCCCAGCGCCTGCGCTGCGGCATTGCGCATGGTGAAGGGGCTGGAGCTGAAGGCGCCCAGCTGGATCGCCAGCGCGTTCACCGGGCGATAGCGCAGCCTGAGGCCCGGCGCCGACAGCGGATAGGCCGGGCCGCCACCGGGCATGTTGGCGCTGGGCAGCATGGGCCAGCCGAACATCGTGTTGACGAACATCAGCGCGTTGGTGGAAACCATCCATTCCTGATCAAGGCTCTGCTGGCCAATGCGGATGTCGAGCCGGTCCTCGGGCAGCAGCTTCTGGTCATACCACAGTTCCCACAGGCGGGTGGCGCGATCGGCCTCGATGCCGCTGGCGGTCTGCAGGCTGCCCAGGTTGCGCTGGCTGAGGTTGAGCCCGTGGATCTGCAGCGCCGAGGCGTTGAAGGTGCCGCCATAATAGCCAAAGGCGCGCTGCGAGTTCACTTGCAGGATGGCCTGCGTCAGCCCGTCATAATCGAGGCTTTTGTGGGTGCCGCCGCTGGCATTGCCCAGCACCTCGCTGGTTTCCTGGATAGTGAGGGTGATGCCATGGGCCGACAGATCGCGGCGGATGCCCCACATGTCGCCCAGCAGCGCGCCCTCGCGCTTCCAGTTGTGGAGGAAGGTCAGCGGATCGCTGTCGGCCTTGCCGGTGGTGTCGTCGGTCACGGTGGTCATGATCGGCGGCGGGGCGGCATGGGCAGCGCCCGGCGCCAGCAGGGCAAGACCGGCCAGCAGCGCGGCACGCGGCCTTGCCAGCAGGGCAGGGCGCGCGCCGGGGCGGGCGTGGCGATGGGCGGCGGTCATGCAAATCCTCCGAGTTGATCCTGCGATTCGCACTATTGCGATGCAGTCTCAATTGCAAGGCTATTGCGAGAGAATTGCATTAACAGCATTGATCAGGATCAAATCGGCGCCCGCACCTCCTGCCGGGCGGCCAGCGCGCGTTCTTCCTCCACCATATAGTCGCGCCGCAAGGGTAGGGCCTCCACGCGCCGGGCCAGCTGGATCTGGAACACCACCAGCCCGTCGCAGCGGAAACTGGCCTCGCTGCCGGCCAGATACATGTCCCACATGCGGCAGAAACGCTCGTCATAAAGGGCGGCGGCGCGGGCGCGGTTGGCCAGGAAACGCTGGCGCCAAGCCTTCAGCGTTTCGGCATAATGGAGGCGCAGCACCTCGATATCGGTGACATGCAGCCCCGCCCGCTCGATCGCCGGCAGCACTTCCGACAGCGCCGGGGAATAGCCGCCCGGGAAGATATATTTGCGCACCCAGGCATTGGTGGCGCCCGGCCCGTCTGCCCGGCCGATGGTGTGCACCAGTGCCACGCCATCTTCCGTCAGCAGGCCCGCCAGCTTACGGAAATATTCGTCGTAATGGCCCAGCCCCACATGCTCGAACATGCCGACCGAGACGATACGGTCGTAGCGCTGCTGTTCCAGCCGATAGTCGCGCAGGTGGAAGCGCACCTGTTCGGCCAGCCCTTCGCGCAGGGCGCGCGCCTCGGCATAGGCGTGCTGCTCGGTGGACAGGGTGAGGCCGGTGACATCAACCCCCGCCTCGCCAGCGAGAAAACACGCCATGCCGCCCCAGCCGCAGCCGATATCCAGCACCCTGAGGCCCGGGCGCAGCTGCAGCTTGGCGGCGATATGCCGCTTCTTCTGCAGCTGGGCCTGATCGATGCTGTCGGTCGGCTGGTGGTAATAGGCGCAGGAATACTGGCGATCCGCATCGAGGAAGAGCGCGAATAATTCGCCTGAAAGATCATAGTGATGCGCCACATTGGCGCGGGCCACCCGCAGCGGGTTGTATTGCGCGATGCCGCGCGTGGCCGCCCGCCAGCGCCCCCGCCAGCGCCGCAGCCAGTGATCGCCGCCGGCCTGCAGATTGGTGAGGCACAGGGCAAGGAAATCGTAGATGTCGCCATTCTCGATCAGCAGCGTGCCATCCATATAGGCCTCGCCCAGCGCCAGATCGGGATCGGCAAACAGCCGCAGCGCCGTGCGCCAGCGGGTGAGGCGGATGGCCACCACCGGGGTGCCCTGGCCCACCGTGCCGGTCTGCCCGTTGGGCAGGGTGAAGCACAGCGTGCCCTGGCGCAGGATGGGCCGGAAGAGATGGACCAGCAGGCGCGCCACGTGGCGGCCTGCCCAAAGGGGGGCGATTGCATGCGGGGGCGCCGGGCGGGTGCCGGCTGCCCCTTGCGGGAAGCTGTGCTCCATGCCGTTCTCCTGCCTGTGCGGCTAAGGGAATGCCCTAGAGAACCATGAAAAGCCGAATCGGGCAAGGCAGGGAAATCCGCAGCTTGGCCGCCAGCACTGCCTTTATTGGAACTGCAGCGAGAGGGCGTGATAAAGCTTGGGCTTGCAGACCATGGCGCTCACCCAGTCGGCCAGCAGCGCGGTGCCGAAGAGGGGTAGGATCATCCCCCGGTCGGCAGTCATTTCCATCACGATGATCACCGCCGTCAGCGGCGCGCGCACCACCCCGGCGAAATAGCCGACAATGCCCAGCACCACCACCGCGCCCGGCGGCGTTGCCGGAAACAGCAGCGCCAGCCCTTGCCCCAGCCCCGCTCCCACCGACAGCGAAGGGGCAAAGATGCCGCCCGGCGCGCCGCTGAGCGCGGTGGCGAGGGTGGAGAGGAACTTGGCCGGGCCGAAGGCGAGGGGGGCGCTGTGGCCGGTCAACAGCGCGCGGGTGG
>DATMUT010000666.1:0-7111 GCA_035563755.1 Novosphingobium sp. | reverse complement strand
CGCCGGGGCCGCCATATCTATGGCCGTCACTGGCGCCGTATGGCTGAGGCGGCTGGTCTGGCCGCACGGGGTACGATCCAGCGGGTTGAACAGGTTACCGCGCGCTTGCTGCGCGAATTGCCTGCCGCGGTGGAGGAGGTTGCTGCCATGCCCGCCGGCGCCACCATGCTCGACCTCTTCGCTAAGGAGATCGGAGAGCGGGCCAGCGAAGTGCGGGCGCACGCCGGGCAAGAAGGTGTGCCGGATATGGCGGATACAGCCAGCGACGATCAGACAAACGACGCAACGGCCTATCGGGGCTGACGTATCCTGCGCTTACACGGTACGCATATCGCTTCTGCGCTTTTGGGCGATCCACTCGCGCGCTTGGTCAAGGAATGTGGAAACCGAGCCGTCCGGATTGTGCGTCGAGAAGCCACCGCCTTCGCGTACCAAAGGGTGGGCATTGCTGTCATCGGTTCGACACAGCTGTTGGGCGCGGTCGGGGTCGTTGTTCAGCAGGCTCAGGCAAACTGCCAGTGCGCGCGGGTGCCCGCGCAGGTCTTCGCCCTTGGGCAGGGCGTTCTGCATGGTCGTGATGCTGGTACTTGCGACAAGCTCTCCCGCCCAGCGATCGATTTCGGCCATGGCCAGCGCGGCGAGGGTCCCAACATCGCTGACATCCGGGCCAAACCGGGCTCTTGAGGTCGCGGGTCGCAAAACCCAAGCCCCATTCGCGCGGAAAGACAGTGGCAGCGCACGATTCTCGCCAAGGCCGACGATGTCCCAAAAGAGTGGATCCAACTCCATAGGCTTGATTCCGATGTCAATTTCGATGCCGGGTTCCCACAACAACGTAACATTGGCGCATATGAACCAATTTTTGCGCTGACAGAACACAAGACCGCCCGCGTATCCCCATTTGGACAAGCCAGCCTCGCGCTTCAAAGCCGCATCGAAGTCTTTGTTTCGCTGCTTGAGTTGCCGCTGTTGTTCGCGGGTCAACTTTGCAGGTCTGTAATCCGCAATGGTCATCTCCCGAACATGTCACGTGAGGGTCTGGGTTCCCAAGTCATTTTCGGAGAAGAGAGGTGAAGGGGGCGGATGCTTTTCGAGATTGGACATGCTCGAAAAGGATTTGGCGATGGTTGTGGATTTGAACACGCGGGTCAGGGCGATGGCGGCGCATGCTGCTGAACTGGTGCCTGATGCCGCCTATGTGAACTACATGATCCTCGATCCCTGCGTGGCTGATCCCGACGGCATTCTACCCGGTACGCCGATCTATGTTGGCCAGACGGCGGACATTGCCAAGCGGATCGCTAGCCATGTCAGGCAGGCCTTGGCGCCGGGCAATCCTCCGGCCAGCATCTATGCGCGCATGGCGGCGATCATCGCAGCGGGGCAAGTGCCGATCTTCCGCGTGCTGGAGGTGCATAAGACGCGAGCTGTGGCGTTGCAGGCGGAAACGGTTTGGGCGCAACGCCTACTGCGTAGTGGCGCGCGCCTGTGCAACCAGTGGCCCGAACAAGCACAGCGTTTGCCCACCCACGAGGTCGCCCGCCGCCAGCAGGTGCGCCTCCGCAATCTTACATTGGCCGAGGGCGTAGAGGCGGGCGTGTTCCTCTCGGTGCGATGCCGGAAGCGGTGTTGGTCGGCGACCTTCGCTCCGGCAGATCTCATCCATCGATTTGGCGAATCTGCCACCTTCCACACCGTTCGCAAGGCGGCGCGGCATTGTCCACGTTGCGGCAGTTTGGTGCAGCATGACATCGTGACGAGTGCAGCAGAGGTTGTTCCACCATGGGCGCCATGGCCGTTCGCGGGCGCCTTAACGCCATCCTGTCGAGCGGCGTAATTCAAGCCGCCAACCAGACCTGGTTCAGGATGGTCGCGGCCAGTGCGGCCTTGTCCTGAGGGAAGAACCGCCCATAGTGCTTGGCAACCATTTCCGGCGTGTCCTGAATGGCATAGCTGGCCTGCTCATAGGAGCCGGTCTGTTTCAGGATGTGGGTGGCCAGCACGTCGCGGATGTTGTGGGGGCCGTGGGGCAGCAGTCCCTTTATCACGCCCCTGCCCGTGTAGGGGTTCCAGATGCCGTAGCGCTGGATGGCGAGGCGCCATGCTTCGTAGAAGGTGTTCTGGTCGTAGGCGGCGTCACGGCTTGTTGCCTTCACGGTTTTGACGAAAAGCGTGCCGGGGTCTTCCGCCTCCGCCAGCAGGGCAGCGCGATGGCGCTCGATATAGGCCGCCAGATGCCGATAGAGATCGCCCAGATCGGGCAGGACAAGCCGGAATGGGCGTCCTGAGAAGAACGAGGAATCCGCGTTCTTGAAGGCAACGGCAGGGATGAGCACCTCCCAGCCACCGGCCCGCTCGCTCCAGCGGATTTCGCCGCGCTTCAAACCTTCCAACTGACGTTCGGTCCGGGGAGACCTGCCGGGCAGGCAGACCATCAATTGCCGCAAGTTCTTCTGTCGCAGGCCGAGGTGTAGCCCGAGGCGCAGCATCAGGAAGGACCGGATCGCCTCGGCGGTCTGCCGTGGATAGCGGTGCTCATCGGGCAGGGTGCGCAGGATTTCCTCGGTGATCTTGCGATATTCCCCGACCGGGCTTTCGGCCTCAAGGATGGGCAGGATCGGTTCGAAGGGATCACGGTGGACCTGCGCCACACGCTCAATTTCGCGGGCGCGGGCAAGCGCATGAGTATGAATGGTATCGCAGGCGGCCTCCCAGTCCTGCCGCGCTGCCTCGATCTCATCCGCAGAAATCAGATTGGGGATCGGGCACAGCCTTTCCGCCAATCGCGGAGTCTGGCGGATCCAGCCTGTCTCCGGCCGCGTCAGCGAACCGATCAGGCGCAGCATGTCGGCTTCCCAGCCCGTGTAGAAACCGCGACGCCGTTCGCGCCATTGGACGTACCAGTCCCAAACCGTTGGGAAGATCAGCAGCCCGAAGCTGAGATCGGCAAGCGGCACGCCGAAGCCTGCGACTTCGCCTTTGGGCGCCGCGGCCAGCGCGCCGAACATCAGCCCGAAATGCTCGATCTTCTGGGCCGAGGTTTCTTCATTCCAAACCCCGCTACGCCGAAGGCCGATCGCGGTGAGCGTGGCGGTCTTGAAACGCACCAGGTCAGCCATTTCCTTGGCCAGTCCGGGTGGGGCATCTCTTGCGGCGGCCAGCAGGTCCGGATCTACGCCATCGGGGACGATATTTCCGGTCGGTCTGCGGCCAGTCAGGGCAGGGAAGCGGATGGCGTAGCGCTGTTTCATCGCTGCCGCCTGAAAGCGGCGGTAGTCCGTGGCGCCCGACAAGATGTGTTCGCGCACCCAAGCCAAGATTTCGTTACGTTCCTTCAAGGGGCGCTGGTTGAAATCGTCGGGCAAGTGCCAGGCAAGTCGGCGCTGTTCCGAGGCGGCAACACCCTTCAGTTTCAGGCCACCCGGCGCGCGGGTCTGGTGGGGCAGCATGGCGCGGAAATACCCTTCTGGCAGGCAATAGCGATGCTCGATCCGGCCCAGCATATGCAGGCTGGAGAGCGTACGCGGGATGCGGGATCCGGCGACCCAGTTCTGGATCGTGTGCCTGTTCAATGTATCTCCGGGCCGGATGATGCCGCGCCATAATTGCCAGCAACTGTCGCCATGGCGCTGCATGTGCAGGGCAAGCGCCTCATGAAAGGTGCCGGGATCGATCCAGTCGCTGAACAGTGGCTCGGGGAACTCGACTACAGGCGCGGCCTTTGGTCCGGGGCGATTGGTCGATGTGGCTGTGGCAGGCTTCTGTACGACACGTTTGCCGCGCGTTGCGGCCTCGGAAGGTGGCATTGAAAATAGGAATCCGGGATTGAGAGGTTGTCATTTGTGGTGGCGACACCGAGGGGGCGCGCTCCCTACAGACCTCTCGTCGACGGGTATATGCCGGAGGTCGGTTTATGACCCATTTTCGCGTCGGCGGTGACCTGATTGAGCTGTGGCACAGAATAGTATTGCATAGCGCAAATTGGCACAGTAAGCTGCGTTAGAAGCCGCAAAACTGTCGTCACTCGCGATTTTGTGGTATAAACTGTGGTAGAAGGCCGGCTTGGTTTTCTTCTTAAGTATTTGATATATAGTTGAAATATCTATTTAAAAGGCGGACTCCCGCTCCGCCATTCAAACACACAGTCCGTTCCGTCAGGCAATGCGCCGACCTCAGTGCCCATTGGCGGAACCATCCCCCTTGTTGCCAGTGGGCTGCGATGCGCCTTTCCGCCGGCGCGCGCAGGGGCATTTCCCGCTAACCCAAGGGCGTACCTGGATAATCTCCACTAGGTGGATATTCGGATTAACCTTCCAATCACCAATTAACCTTATGGTCACCGGCTCACAGGTCCGTCAGATGGGCCGCTATCAGGTGAACCGATGCGACATCGCAAAGGGCAGTTTGGGCGCAATCCCATTGCGCGGGTCCGATCACTTATCCTGAGACTGCCTCGACGCTGGCGGCAGATAGCGCAGGATTCCGGTGGGTCGATAACCATGTTGGGCGCAGGCGCCTTGTTCTCGGTTATCGGGATGGCGGCGCTCTCGGTCGAACTGGCGCAAGGGTATCAGACCCGCATCGCCTATCAGGGCGCGGCCGATGTTGCCGCACTGGCCGCGGCCAACGCCTATTCCTCGAGCCAGACCGACGCGGTGCTGACAGCCACCGCCAACGACATCGCCCGGGCCAACGGCATCTCGACCAGCAGCGTCTCTGTCACCCACGTCAGCAACTACAGTTCTTCGGTCAGCGATGCGGTCAAGGTGGTGATCACCCGGCAGGTGCCGCTCTATTTCGCGCGGGTGCTCCATTCGAGCGCCAGCTACACGGTGAGCGTGCAGGCCATCGCCTCGCTGGCCACCTCGTCAACGCCCCCCTGCATCATCGCCCTGTCCTCGAGCGGCAGCGGCATCACCATGTCGGGCGGCACCGCGATGACCGCGCCCAAATGCGGCGTTTTTTCAAACACGAGCACTTCGCTCTCGGGCGGTACATCCCTTTCGGCGCTGGGGGTCAATTCCAGCACCACCATCGCGCTGACCGGCGGCAGCAGCCTTTCGGCCACCAACATCATCTATGGCACCTCGCTGAGCGCCACCACCGGCACCAGCGTATCGGGCACGCAGACCAAGAAATCGAACAGCATCACCGACCCGGAAAGCACCAATACGACGCTGACCAGCGCCTTTGGCAATCTGGGCACCTACACCACGCCGCAAGTGCCCAGCGTGCCCACGGGCACCGATCTGACGCTGGCCTGGTACCCCACCACCATGACATTCCAGAACCACACGGGCACGCTCTCGAACGGCGTCTGGACGTTCCCGGCCGGCACCTACAACATCGCCAACCTCAACACCGGCAGCACGAAACTGGTGATCCAGGGCTCCTCGACGGTCACGGTCAGCGGCACGGTTACCGTGGGCGGCGGCGGCGGGCTGACGATTGGCGACGGGCCGGTGGCGATGGTCAAATCGGTATCGCTTTCGGGCGGCACGGCCATGTCGCTGGGCGCTGGCCGGCACTATCTGGGGCCGATCACGGTGTCAGGCGGCAGCACGGTGTCGATCGGTGCGGGCGACCTTGACGTGAACGGCGCCTTCAGCGTGTCGGGCGGCGGCAGCACCGTTACGCTGGGCGCGGGCAATTACGCCATTGGCAACGACGGTTCGGGCAATTCGATCACCCTGTCGGGCGGCAGCACGATGACGATGGGGGCGGGCACCTTCAGCGCCAACGGCGCGATCACGACCGCGGGGGGCAGCTCGATCACATTTGGCGCCACGGCCAACCACCTTGTCAACGGCGCGCTCAACCTGAACGGCACGGCCACCTTTGGCGCGGGCACCTATCTCGTCAACGGCGCCTTCACCAACAACACCGGCGGCACCATGACCGGCAGCGGGGTGAGCTTCATTCTGGCCGGCTCGCTCAACGCCGCAGGCGGCACGTCGATCAATCTGTCGGCCCCCACCTCCTCGTCCACGACCGGGATAACCGACATCCTGTTTGCGACCAAGTCGACCACCGCCACCAAGCTGGGCGGGGGCACGCAGGATATCTTCTCGGGGATCATCTATGTGCCCAACTCCGATCTCACCATGTCGGGCGGGGCCACTGCCAGCGGCACGTGCTTCTCGATCATTGCCAAATCGATCACGCTGTCGGGCGGCACAACGGCTGCCACCTATTGCCCTAGCCTGGCCAGTTCGGGCAGCAGCTCGTCCAGCGTCACGCTGGTGCAATGATGAGCGGGCCTGGTTTCCTGCGCTGGCTTGGCGGGCTGCGGCGCGATCGGCGCGGCGCGCTCACGGTCGAGTTTGCGTTCTGGACGGCGCTGGTCTTCATGGTGCTGCTGCCGGTGCTCGACTTTGCCCTGTACGTCATCGAACAGCAGCGGTTGAGCACAGCGGTGACCAGCGCGGCGATGGTGGCCTATAACGACCGCAGCGCCAGTGCCTTGCCCACCTCGCAGCTGACGACGTATGTGAGCGCCACCAGCGGTTTTGACAGCACCGCCGTGACGTCGGCGCTCACCTGCAATGGCGGGCTGCAGTCCTGCTCGGTGGCGGCAAGCGCGCGCACTTGCGCCTGCGTGAGTGGAACGCCGGCCACCTATACCGCCAGCGCATCGTGCGGGGCGACCTGTTCCAGCGGCTCGCTTTCGGGTTTTTACCTGACGGTGAGCGCGACCCATACGCACAAGTCGATCGTTCCCAACCCGTGGCTCAACGGCAAGACCATATCGAGCGCAACCACGGTGCGCCTGCAATGAGGCGGGGGCGCATGGTCATGCAGGCTCGCCGGTTCCCGGGGAATCGCGCTGGCCTTGCCACGGTCGAATTCGCCTTTCTGGCGCCGGTGATGCTCGGCTTTATCCTGCTGCTCATCGCGGGCGGGCGGATGGAGTGGACAAGGCAGGTGCTGCAGGAGGCGGCCGACAGCGGCGCGCGATGCATGGCGATTGGCGGGAGCAGCTGCGGCACGACCGCCACCGTGCAAAGCTATACCGCCGCAAGGGCGCAGAGCGGGGGCGTCCTGCTCTCGGCATCGGCGGTTACGGTGACGAGCAACCAGACCTGCAACGGTGTGACGGGCATGAATTCGG
>DATMUT010000665.1:0-2992 GCA_035563755.1 Novosphingobium sp. | reverse complement strand
CCGCTATTCAGGCCGAGATGGACCGCATCTCGGCCGCTCGCGAGGCCAGCCAGCCGCTGCGCAGCAAGACCGGCGGCAGCACTTTCAAGAACCCGCAAGGGCACAAGGCATGGGAACTGGTCGACCAGGCCGGGTGCCGGGGGCTGGCCATGGGCGGCGCGCAGGTGTCGGAAAAGCACACCAATTTCCTGATCAACACAGGCGAGGCCACCAGCAGCCAGATCGAGGCGCTGGGCGAGGAAGTGCGCCGGCGGGTGAAGGATATGTCCGGCGTCGAGCTGGAATGGGAAATCAAGCGCGTGGGCGACCCCACGCCGAAAGGACAATGAAGTGAGCCTGCCCAAACTGCATGTCGCCGTCCTGATGGGCGGCTGGTCGTCCGAGCGCCCGGTCTCGCTGATGAGCGGCGAGGGCGTGGCCAAGGCGCTGGAGAGCCGGGGGCATACGGTCACGCGCATCGACATGGGGCGCGATGTGGCGCTGCATCTGGCGCAGGCAAAGCCGGACGTGGTGTTCAACGCCCTGCATGGCGCCCCGGGCGAGGATGGCACGGTGCAGGGCATGATGGACCTGATGGGCCTGTGCTATACCCACTCGGGCCTGACGACCAGCGTGATCGCCATCGACAAGGAACTGACCAAGCAGGCGCTGGTGCCCCATGGCATCCCCATGCCGGGCGGGCGCATCGTGCACAGCGAGGAATTGTACGAGCGCGATCCGTTGCCGCGCCCCTATGTGCTCAAGCCGGTGAACGAGGGGTCGAGCGTGGGCGTGGCGATCGTGACCGCCGAGGGCAATTACGGCAACCCGATCAGCCGCGAGACCGAAGGGCCATGGCAGCGTTTTGCAACGCTGATGGCCGAGCCTTTCATTCGCGGGCGCGAGCTGACGACGGCCGTGCTGGGCGAAAAGGCCCTGTGCGTGACCGAGCTGAAGCCCAAGACCGGCTTTTACGATTTCGACGCCAAATATACCGATGGCCTGACCGAGCATGTGTGCCCGGCCGATATTCCGGCCGAGGTCACGCAGGCCTGTCTCGACATTGCCCTGCGCGCGCATCAGCTGCTGGGCTGCAAGGGCACCAGCCGCGCCGATTTCCGCTGGGACGACACGCAGGGCGTCGAGGGACTGTTCCTGCTCGAAGTGAACACGCAGCCGGGCATGACCCCGCTCAGCCTTGTGCCCGAACAGGCGCGCCAGATCGGCATGGATTACGCAACGCTGGTCGAGGCGATCGTGGCCGAGGCGCTGAACGACCACGCCGCGCGCAAGGCTGATGAAAAGGCCGACAGCGCATGAGCCAGAAGCTGAAGCGGGGGGGCGTGACCGCCCGGCGGCAGGCAGCGCGCAGCAGTTCGGCCCGCAAGGTCGAGGCCGCGCGCGCCCGCACGGGCTCGGCCATCGATACCGCGATGGCCATGCTGCCCGTGTCGGAAACCCAGCTGCACCGCTTCTTTCTGGTGCTGATTCTGGTGGCCATGGCTGTGCTGCTGTGGGTGGTGGCCAGCATTGCGGGCGTGCCGGCCATGGCGCAGGCGCAGGTGGCCAACATTGCAGCACAAGCCGGCTTCGAGGTGCACAAGGTGGTGCTGCGCGGGGCAAAGCATCAGAACGGCCAGGCCATTTACGACCGCGTGCTGGGCGCGCAGGGCAATCGCGCCATGCCCGCCGTCGATCTTGAGGATGTGCGGCAGGACCTGCTGCAGCTGCCCTGGGTCGAGGATGCGCGCATTTCGCGGCAATTGCCCGACACGCTGGTGGTCGACATCGTCGAGCGCAAGGCCGAGGCGGTGCTCAAGGTGAACGATGGTGACGGCAGCGGCGAGCGGCTGTGGCTGATGGACGCGACCGGCCACCTGCTCGAACCGGTGGCGCCTGACAAGGTGCGCGGGCGGCTGGTGATGGCGGGCGACGGCGCCGAGGTGCAGGTGGCGGCGCTGGCGGCGCTGTTTCAGGCCGCGCCCGCGCTGCGCCCGCAAGTGGCGCAGGCCGAATGGGTGGGGCATCGCCGCTGGAACCTGACCTTCCGCACCGGACAATTGCTGGCCCTGCCCGAAGGCGAGACCGAAAGCGCCCATGCGCTGCAGGCTTTCGCGCGGCTGGATGGCACGAACCGGCTGCTGGGCGGGCAGGTGGCGGCGTTCGACATGCGCACGGGCGACAGGATGTATCTGCGCGTGCCGGGGCGGGCTGATGGCGATGGGGCTGCTGGCGCGACACGGGTGGCGCAGGCCCCGTCGGCGGGCGCCTCGACCGGGGCCAGCGTTGCTGGAACGGGCGTTGGCGTGGCGGCGGCGGCGGTGGCGGGGGCTGCGGTGGCAGGCGTTGTCGCGCATGAGGTGAGCAAGGCCAAGCCTGCGGCAAAGCCCGAGGTGACGCATGAGGTGAGCAAGCATGAGCCGACCCACGCCGCCAAGGGCAAGGCGACGACGGCGCACGCGGACAAGCACCCCGCTCACGCCGACCGGCCGGCCGAGCACAAGCCCGCGCCCAAGAAGGCCGACACGCACAAGTCTGACGCGCACAAGTCCGAGGTGCACAAGGCTGCGTCCCGCAAGCCCGAAGCCCACAAGCCGGCGGCGCACAAGCCCGAGGCGCATAGAGCCGGCGATCATGCCGCCCCTCACAAGGCGGCCGCCAAAAAGCCCGACCATCACGCCAGAAAGGACAATTGATGGCCACCACGCGCATCGCCCGCGTTTATGGGGCGGTGAACATCGGCTCTTTCCGCGTATCGGCATTGATCGCCGGGCGGACCGAGGAGGGCGAGCTGCTGGTGATGGGCAGCGCGCATCGCGCCGCGCAAGGCGTGAAGCGCGGCTATGTGACCGACATGCAGGCGGCCACCTATGCCGTGCGCGACGCGATCGAGAAGGCCGAGCGCATGGCCAACACCTCGATCAGCAGCGTGTGGGTGGGGTGTTCGGGCGCGGGCCTGGCGAGCCGTGTGGCGCAGGTCGAGATCGAGATTGGCGGGCGGCGCATCGAGAGC
>DATMUT010000664.1:0-7036 GCA_035563755.1 Novosphingobium sp. | reverse complement strand
GACCAATACGCCGGCCTTGCCCCCGAGGAGCGCCTGTTTTCGGGCGAATTGCCCGAGCTGGAGCTGTGGGACGCAGGCGAGCCCAGCCCGCAGGACTTGCGCCGCATGGCCGAGGCCGCGGAAGATGCCGCTCGCGCCATTCCGGGCGTGACCAACAGCGAGGGCGCAGGCGCTGGTGCTGGCGCTGCCGTCATGGCGCTGGCCACCAGCCACGGCTTTGCCGGCGCCTATGCCGGCACCAGCCGCTCGCTCTCGGCCAGCGTGGTGGCCGGCGAGGGCGGCAACATGCAGCGCGATTACGGCTGGCGCACGGCCCGCCACGGCGCCGACCTGCCCGCGCCCGAGGACATTGGCCACCTGGCCGGCCATCGCGCCGTGGCCCGCCTGAACCCGGCCCGCGTGAAAAGCGGCCCCATGCCGGTGGTGTTCGACCCGCGCGTGGGCGGCTCGCTGATCGGCCATCTGGTGGGGGCCATGTCGGGCAGCTCGATCGCCCGGCGCGCCAGTTTCCTGCTGGGCCGCGAGGACGAGCAGCTGTTCGACAGCGCCATTGCCATTGTGGACGATCCGCTGCGCCTGCGGGGCCTGCGCTCGCGCCCGTTCGATGGCGAGGGGCTGGTGACGGGGCGGCGCGATCTGGTGGCCGGCGGCAGGCTGACCGGCTGGCTGATGGACAGCGCCTCGGCGCGGCAGTTGGGGATGGCGCCCACGGGCCATGCCTCGCGCGGGGGCAGCGGCGCGCCGGGCGTGGCGCCCAGCAACCTGCATCTCGAACCGGGCCAGCTCTCGCCCGCGCAGCTTATGGCCGACATTGCCGAGGGTGTGTTCATTACCGAACTGATCGGGCACGGGGTGAACGGCGTGACCGGCGACTACAGCCGGGGCGCCTCGGGCTTTCGCATCGTCAATGGCGAGGTGTGCGAGGCGGTGGCCGAATTCACCATCGCGGGCAATCTGATCGACATGTTCCGCGGGCTTACCCCTGCCAGCGACATGGAATGGCACCGCTCGGTCAACGTGCCCACCATCCGCGTGGATGGCATGACCATCGCCGGGGATTGACGGCGGGCAGGGCGCGTTTCGCGCCTGCCGCCCAGAGGCCGGGCAAAACAAAAGGGCGGGGAAACCCGCCCTTTCATTTTGTCTGTCAGGCCTGGCTTACTTGCCCGCCTGATAGCGCTCGATCGCCTCGACGACGATGCGGCGGGCATCCTCGGCGTTGCCCCAGGTGCCGACGCGCACCCACTTTTCCTTCTCCAGGTCCTTGTAGTGGGTGAAGAAGTGCTCGATCTGCTGCGAGATGATGTCGGGCAGGTCTTCCTTCTCCTTGACGTTGGCATAGTAAGGGAAGGTCTTGTCGTCAGGCACGCACAGCAGCTTCTCGTCGCCGCCGGCCTCGTCCTCGAGGTTGAGCACCGCGATCGGGCGTGCGCGTACCACCGAGCCGGGCACGAAGGGCGAGCGGGCCACCACCAGCGCGTCGAGCGGGTCGCCATCGGGCGAGAGGGTGTGCGGCACGAAGCCGTAATTGGCCGGATAGCGCATCGGCGTGTGCAGGATGCGATCGACGAAGAGAGCTCCCGACTCCTTGTCGAACTCGTATTTCACGGGTTCGCCCCCAGTGGGAACCTCGATGATCACGTTCAGGTTCTCGGGCGGGTTCTTGCCGACAGAAATTTTGCTGATGTCCATGGCACCGTCGTCTTATCATTGTGGCCGGTGCAGACACCCCGTTTGCACCGCGCAGAAGACTGCGGGTCAGCCCCTAGCGGGCTGGTTGTTGCAATGCAACCGGGCGGGGGTCGTAAGACTACCCCCCAGCCGTTACGTTGATCGTGAAAGCCAGCACGATAAGGTTGTAGAAAAACGCGACCGCCCCGTGCAGCGTGACGATGCGGCGGATGTCGGGACGGGTGATTTCAACATCGGATGTGGCAAAGGCCATGCCGATCGTCACTGCGAAATAAGCAAAATCCCAATAGTCGGGGGCATGACTGCCGGTCTTGCCCTTTCCCTCGGCCGAGGGAAAGGCCAGCCCGCCCTCGGCCCCGTCCTCGGCTCTGCCACGGTAATACATGTGCGCGTAATGCAGCGCATAGATCGCGTTGGAAAAGACCCAGGCGATGACCAGGCTGCCCAGAATAAGCGCCAGCGCCAGCCCCTTGGCCGGGCTTTGCGCGGCGCGGGCCACCGGCAGGTCGATGAACACCGCCGTTACGATGACGAGCATCAGCAGGCTGGTAATGACCAGCACGCCCAATCGGTTGGCATCATTGGCCTGCGCCAGCGCACGCATCTGGCGGCCGGTGTGCGGGCGGCCCAGCGGCACCAGCGAGACCAGAAACGCCAGCGCCGCCACATCGAAGCCCAGCAGCACCACCTGCCCCCAGCGCAGCCCCGCCAGCGCCAGCGCCCCGGCGCTCAGCGCAAAGCTGGCCAGAAACAGCAGGAACCGCACCGGCAGGATCCAGCCGGCTTTGCCCGGCATGGCGCTCATGGCCGGGCCTCGCCGCGACGGGCCGCAAGCAGCGCGTCAAGCCCGGCCGCTGCTGGCCCCGCCTTCTCGAGCCAGGGGTAGCGCAGGCCATCGTGGTAATCGATCGAGACCGTCTGCACCCGGTCGCCCCTTTGCACGATCAGGCTGATGGCGCCCGTGGCGCCCTTGGCGGCGGTAATCGCCCCGCGCATCGTGTCGGCATCATAGGCAATGCCGTTCACCGCGATCACCCGGCTGCCCGTGACCAGCGCGGCGTTGAAGGCCGGGCTGTCCCACCGGCAGCTGATGACGCGGCCATCGCGGTCGAGGATGATGCCCAGCGAATGCAGCAGGTTGAGCGTCTTGGACTGGGTCATCCGCCCGGCGTCATAAGGGTTGGGGTCGGTTTTCCAGACCAGCGCGTAACCGCCCTGCTCGATACCGGCCAGAGGGGGCTTCTGGCCGGCCGTTTCCATGCGCTGGTGCAGGAAGCTGGCCCAGTCATAGGGGTAAACGCCGTTCAGGGCCGAAACCACATCCTCGAAGGCATAGGGCACCTCGCCCCAGTCGCCCTCGCGCTGGCCAAAGAAGGCGCGGGCAAAATCGTCGAGACCGCGCCGCCCCTGGGTGCCGGCGCGAATGATCTGGTCCGCCGCGAGCCAGACCAGCGCGCCTTCGGTGTAATAGTCCTCGCTGCGGGCCATGCTGACAAAGGGCTTGGGCCGGCGCGCGGCCACGATGGGGTCGTGGGTGGTGTCCTCGACGCTGCGCCACTCGCGCCCGGGCCACTGGCTGAACATGCCGGCGGAGCTGGCCATCATGCCCAGCACCGCCTGCCGGCTCTGCACGCCCGATCGCGCCGCCAGCACCATGCCCCAGAACTGGGTCTGCCCCTCGTATACCCACAGCAGATTGTCCTGCATCGGCTGGCGATAGTCGGGGGTCCACAGGCGGGCCGGGCGGCGGAACTTGCCGTTCCAGCTGTGCACGAATTCGTGCGGGATGACGTTGCGGTTCCAGTCCAGCCCGGCCCAGTCGATGAAGCTGCGCGGCTCCATGCTGTTCTCGCTCGAGCGGTGATGCTCGAGGCCGATGCCGCCCAGCCGGTCGGACAGGGCCAGCAGGAAATCGTAGTGGTCGAAATGGCGGGTGCCGAACAGGGCCAGCGCCTCCTCGACCATGGCGCGATAGCGGGCCAGGTTTTCGGGGCGGATGGCCAGTTGCTCGGCCTTGTCGGCCACCACATTCAGGGCAACATCGTGGCCAAGCTCGAGGCGCTTGAAATTGGCGCCGGCAAATACCGGCGAATCGACCAGCGTCGCGTAATCCGTCTCGGCCCAGCTCAACCGCGCGCCATCGGCCTTGCGCCCGTCGAGCGCGCTGGCCGCCTGCCATCCGGCCGGCAGCGTGACCGAGGGCGCAACGCGAATGCGGCGCGTGTAATGCCCTGCCGGATACAGGCTCATGCGGTCCCATTGCAGGTTCAGCATTTCGCGCGTCATGGTGATTCGCCCCTCGCTGGCCTGCAGGGGCGAGGTGTCGATGAAGCGCGCCGTAACCGCCCGCGCGCCCTCGGGCAGGGCGACATGAAAGGCGAACACCTCGACCGGGTCGCGCCACCAGCGCAGGGGCTTGCCATCGGCGGTAAACGACAGGCCAACGATCTCGCTGATCGCGCCCTCGGGCTTGTGGCCGCCAGGGATCCATTGCGGCAATTGCAGTACGATCTCGCGCGTGCCCGGCGCCACCGGCACGGTTTCGCTCACCCGGTACAGTCCGCGCTCGATGTCGCGCGCGTCGATGTCGAGCGTGAGGGGGCCGCCGGGCCAGGCGGTGTCCTGCGCCTCGGGCACATCGCGCGCGATGGGGATGGCCATGGGCGCCGACCGGCCATCGAGCTGGGGAACCGGCGAGGCGCCCGCCGCCTGGGCGTGAAGGGCTGGTGATGCGAAGGGCAGGGCAGCAGCGCAGAACGCGCCGCCCGCGGCCAGAAGGGCGCGGGCGCGAAGCGAGGGATTGATCATGCCGGCGAACATGGCGCGAAGAACAGCGGCCCGCAACCGGCTGATTGTTTGCGATTGCAGGCAATTGGCCTGGCAATGGGCGGGCAGGCGGCGCAAATAGCGCATGCGGGGGGCTTCCCCACGCGCGCCCGCGCGGCTAGGAGCGCGGCCATGAGCAAGCCGACCGACACCGCCACCCGCATCGAAACCCCGCAGGCCATTCGCGGCACGCAGGACATCTTCGGCCCCGACGCCGAGGCCTTTGCCCGCGTGGTCGAGACGTTCGAGCGGGTGCGGCGCCTGTATCGTTTCCGCCGTGTCGAGATGCCGGTGTTCGAGAAGACCACGGTGTTCTCGCGCTCGCTGGGCGAGACGACCGATGTGGTGAGCAAGGAAATGTATTCCTTCGAGGACCGTGGCGGCGAATCGCTGACCCTGCGCCCCGAATTCACTGCTGGTCTTGCGCGCGCCTATATCACCAATGGCTGGCAGCAGTATGCCCCGGTCAAGCTGGCCACGCACGGCCCTCTGTTCCGCTATGAGCGCCCGCAAAAGGGCCGTTATCGCCAGTTCCACCAGATCGACGCCGAGATCGTCGGCGCGGCCGAGCCGATGGTCGATGTCGAGCTGCTGGTGATGGCGGACCAGCTGCTGAAGGAGCTGGGCATTGCCGATGGCGTGACGCTCAACCTCAACACGCTGGGCGATGCGGTCAGCCGCGATGCCTGGCGCGCGGCGCTGATCGCCTATTTCCGCGAGCGGCGCGCGGAATTGAGCGAGGATTCGCAGGAGCGGCTCGAGAAGAACCCGCTGCGCATCCTCGATTCCAAGGACCCGCGCGACAAGGTGTTCGTGGCCGACGCGCCCAAGATCGACGCATTCCTGAGCGAGGAGGCGCAGAGCTTTTTCGCCCGCGTGACGCAGGGGCTCGATGCTGCCGGCGTTGCCTGGGTGCGCAGCCCGACGCTGGTGCGCGGCCTCGACTATTACCGCCACACGGCGTTCGAATTCATCACCGACCGGCTGGGCGCGCAGGGCACCGTGCTGGGCGGCGGGCGCTATGACGGGCTGATGGAATCGCTGGGCGGCGCGCCTACCCCGGCGGTAGGCTGGGCGGCCGGCATCGAGCGGCTGGCCATGCTGGTGGCCGACGCTGGCGGCGTGGCCGAAAGCCGCACGCAGGTAACCGTGGTGGTCGAGGACGACCGCGCGCTGACCGAGGGCATGGGGCTGGTGGCGCGTCTGCGTCAGGGTGGCATGGCCGCCGAGCTGATCGCCAGCGGATCGCCACGCAAGCGCTTTGACAAGGCGGTCAAGAGCAACACGCAGGCCATTCTGGCGCTGGGCTGGGGCGAGGAGGGAGCGACCCGCCGTCTGCGCAACGTCGATGGCGACATCGCGCGCATCGAGGCGCTGATTGCCTAAATGAGCATTTCCGACGCACGTCTGGCCCAGATTGCCGCGCGTTTTGCCGAACTTGAGGCGCGGCTGGCATCGGGCACGCTGGAGGGGGCTGAGTTCGTTGCCGCCAGCCGCGATTATGCCGAGCTGGAGCCGGTCGCGCGCGCGGCCGAAGCGGTGAAGGAGATGCGCGGCGAGCTGGCAAGCCTTGCCGCGCTCGACGACCCCGAGATGCGCGAGCTGGCCGAGGAGGAGATCGCCGCGCTGCGCGCCGAGCTGCCGCAGGCCGAGCGGGCGCTGGCCATTGCCATGCTGCCGCGCGACACGGCCGACGCGCGCCCCGCCATGCTCGAAATCCGCGCCGGCACGGGCGGCGACGAGGCGGGCCTGTTCGCCGCCGACCTGTTCCGCATGTACGAGCGCTATGCCGCCGAGCAGGGCTGGCGGGTCGAGATGATCAGCGCCAATGCCAGCGAGCTGGGCGGCTTCAAGGAAGTGGTGGCCAATGTCTCGGGGCAGGGCGTTTTCGCCAAGCTGAAGTTCGAGAGCGGGGTGCACCGGGTGCAGCGCGTGCCGGTGACCGAATCGGGCGGGCGCATCCACACCAGCGCGGCCACTGTTGCGGTGCTGCCCGAGCCGGACGAGGTCGATATCGGCATCGAGGACAAGGACCTCAAGATCGACATCTATCGCGCCAGCGGGGCGGGCGGGCAGCATGTGAACACCACCGATTCGGCGGTGCGCATCACCCATCTGCCCACAGGCCTGGTGGTGATCTGTCAGGACGAGCGCAGCCAGCACAAGAACAAGGCCAAGGCGATGCAGGTGCTGCGCACGCGCCTGTACGACCTGAAGCGCGAGGCAGCGCAAGGCGCCGAGGCCGAGGCCCGCCGCGCGATGGTGGGCAGCGGCGATCGTTCGGAACGCATCCGCACCTATAATTTCCCGCAGGGGCGCGTGACCGATCACCGCATCAACCTGACCCTGCACCGCCTGCCCGAAATCCTCGAGGGGCCGGGGCTGGGCGAATTGATCGACACGCTCATCGCCGAGGATCAGGCCAAGAGGCTCGCCGCCATTGGCGAGTGAGCCGACCGAGACTGAGCCATCCGAGACGGTGGCGCAGGCCCTGCGCGCGGCCGCTGCCACCTTGCTG
>DATMUT010000663.1:0-7497 GCA_035563755.1 Novosphingobium sp. | reverse complement strand
GCCGCCACCGCGCCCGCCACAGCGCCGCCTTTCAACAGGGCGCGCCGGTTGGTGGTGATCTTGCCCCCGTCCATCAGCGCTTCCTCGTCAAATAGGCGGCCACCGAGTCCAGCTCTGCGTCGGTCAGGTCCACGCGGGTTTGCGCCGGCATGGCGCCCTTGCCGTTGCGCACCACCGCCTTGATGTAATCCGCCGTCAGGTCGGTGCGATTGGCCAGCAGGGCGGTTTCGGGGGGCTGTTGCGCCATGATCTGCTGCCGGGTCAGCAGGTTGGTGCCCATGCCGCCCGCCAGGTGGCAATAGCCGCACTGGTGCGAGAACACCGCCTCGCCGCTTCGCCCGGCAAGCAGGCGATTACCCGCGGGCATTTCGGCGCGCAACTGATAGGGCGGCAGTTGCGGCACGCCGCCAGGGGCCTTCGAGGCGTCATCGGCCGCAGCAGCCAGCTTGCACGTGGCCAGGATGGCGACCAGGGCAAAGCTGCCCCAACGCATGGTGCGGTTCATGCCCGGCCCTCCTTCTTCTGCGCGCGATAGGCCGACGGCCACACGCCCTGCTTGCCCGGCGCGATGATGCCGTTGGGATCGAGCGCGTCCTTGATCTTCTCGTCAAAGCGGCGCAGCGCGTTGTTGTTGAAGTTGAAGGTGTCCATCACCCGGTCCATCCAGCCCAGATGCGTGCGATACTCGCCGTAACCGGCCTTGGCCGTCTCGTCGATCAGCGCGTTGAACAGCTTCTTCATGTTGTCGATCTGCGCCGGGTTGTCGCGGTCGTACATCAACATGTTCACATTGTTGGCAAAGCGCCCGCCAATGGTGAAGCTGGCATAGAAGTCGACATCGTGGTCGGCGATGATCTTGCGGCTGCGCTTGAGCTGGCCCATCACATGCTCGGAAGTGGCCGGGACCACGGGCGAGAAGCCCATGTGTGCGCCGCGCCCGCCGACCCAGTCCGACATCTGCAGCGGCACGGCCGAAGGCGTGCCCAGCGCCAGATCGAGCGCTGGCTTTTCCTGGCCCTGATGCCACCACTCCTCGAAGGGCGGGGCGTCGATATGGCGCTTGAAGGCGGCCTTGATGACCTCGGCCTTGGCCTTGTTGACGTTTTCGTCGCCATACAGGCGGATCTGCACGCGCCAGTAGCCCAGCTTGTGCTCTTTCAGCAGCTCCTTGACGCGCCATTCGGGCATGGCCGAGGGCTTGTCCCAGAAGTCCTTGCGCTGGCCCAGCACGACGATCTTGCCCAGCCAGCTGGGGATGAAGACGTTCTGCTCGATGATGCCGGCGATTTTCAGCGGGGTTACCGTGTCGATGACCCAGCCGATGTCCTCCTCGTTGGGGATGTCCCAGGTCAGTTCCAGGCTGGTCTCGGGCGCCGGCTGCATCCACAGGCCGGCCTTGGTAACGATGCCCAGGTTCGACTGGCTGAAGGCCAGATCCCATGTGGGGCCATAGTTCATGGGGAACAGGTGCCAGGCCGGGTTGTTCGCCATCGCGCCCATGCCGGTGCGCATCAGGTCGCCATCGGGCAGCACCACCTCGAGGCCGCACAGGTTGCGCGCGTGCAGGCCATAGGGCGTGTAGCCGATGCCGTGCTCGAGCGCATTGCCCAGCACGCTGCCCCAGCCATTGCCGGGCACGCTGAGCCACAGCGGCGCCTTGGTGCGGGCGACATGGTCGTGCAGATCGAAGAAGCCCACGCCCGGTTCGACCACGGCGTAGGCCAGCTTCTCGTCCATATCGAGGATCTTGTTCATGCGGCCCATGTCCACGACCACGCTGCCGGCCATGCGCGGTGCTGCGGTGCCGTAACCCAGGTTCTTGCCGCGGGCGACGGGCCACAGCGGGGTCTTGTGCTCGTTGGCCAGCTTCACGATGGCGCGCACTTCCTCGACCGTTGCGGGGGCCACGGCGGCGCTGGCCGGCCATTGCTCGACAGGGCCGGGGGCATAGACGTCGGCATAGGCGGTGCGGTCGGCGTCGGATGACATGACCCATCCCTGGCCAACCACGCCGGCAAAAGCCTTGAGCGCGCTATCGAATGCTTGCGGACTGATCCGCGGTGGTAGGGTCAGCTTCACGGAGGGCTCTCTCCCATATTTTCTAACAATTGTTATTGATGATGCGTTGCGGGAAAGCCGCCGTCAATGGCTAATTCGACAATCCGCAAACGCTTTTGCGCCTGTCTGCCGCGCAGCAAAAAGGGGCAGCCGTTGCCGGCCGCCCCCCTGTTTGCGCCTGATTGGCCAGTGGCCGATCAGAAGCTCTTCTTGACGCGGATCGCCCATTCGCGCGGCGCGCCAACGTTGCTGTAAACCGTACCGGCCGAAGCATAGAGCGCCGAGAAGCGCAGCGGCAGCAGGTAGTACTTGTCGAAAAGGTTCTGCACCTCGAACGAGATGGCCAGATCCTGCTTGGCGTTCTTCCAGGTGATGCGCGCATTGCCCAGAACATAGGCCGGGTTGTAGTCCAGCGGCGAGGTCACGGTCAGGCGGCCGATGCCCTGCTTGCCGGTATAGGCTAGGTCGAGGCGCGGCGTGAGCGAGCCGGACTTGCCCAGATCGGCCTTGTACTGAACGCCAGCGCTCCACTTCCAGTTGGGCGTGGTGATCGGGTCGCCGATCTTGATCGAGGTAACCTGCGAGCTGATGCGATCCCAAGCGCCATCGATCCAGCTGGCCGATGCGTCGAAGTCGAGGCCCGGCACCGGCGTTGCGGTGACTTCGGCCTCGAGGCCGTACATGTGCCCGTCGCCGGCATTCTGGATGGCGGCGCAAGGATACGGATCGGTGCCGGCGGCAAAGCCGTCGAGCAGCGAGCAGTCCGAGATGGGCAGCTGGATGTTCTTGTAGTCGTTATAGAAGCCCGACAGGTTGACGCGCAGGCGGCGATCGAACCAGTCGGTCTTGAGGCCCAGTTCGTAGGCGGTCAGCGTTTCGGGGCTGAAGGTGCCGTTGGTGGCCTGGGTGATGGTGAAAGGACGCGCCGTCACGCCGCCGCCCTTGAAGCCGGTGCTGACCGTTGCATAGGCCATGACCTGCGGGGCGAAGCGATAGTCGACCGAAATGCGCCAGTCGACCTTGTCGCCGTTGTATTGCGCGGCAACGCCATTGAGCAGGCCAACGCCGAAGGGATCGGTCAGGGTACCGCCGCTCAGATTCTGGCGCACGAAGGTGTAGTCCTTGTGCTCGTTGGTGTAGCGGATGCCGCCGGTGATGTTGAGCGCAGGTGTGGGGTGCAGCATGACGGTGGCAAAGGCTGCCTTGCTGTTGGCCTTGACCGGGTCGTTGCCCTGGAACTGCAGGTAGTAGCTGGGCACGCCCGGCACGATGTAGCGGATGTCCTGACGGGTCAGGTACACGGTCTTCTGATCGTTGTAGAAGCCGCCAATGGTCCAGTCGGCCAGCGTGCCGACCTTGCCCGACAGGCGCAGTTCCTGGCTGAAGAAGTGGAAGTTCAGGTCGTTGTAGCCGGCACCCACGATGTTCGGATCGGGCGTGTAGTCATCGTCCGTACCAAAGGTTTCGTGATACTTGCGATAGGCCGTGATCGACTGGAGCTTGATCGATGGGGTGATGTTGTAGGTCAGGTTGCTCGACACGCCCCAGCCGGTGAACATCGTCTTGTTGGGCGTGTAGTAGGACTGGCCCACCTGGCCGCCGGCCGGCACGTAATAGTTGGCATAGGTGCAATAGCGGCCGCAGATGAAGTTCACGCCATCGGTCTTGGCGGTGTTGTCGACCGTCAGCACGCCAGCGGCATTGGTGTGGTTTTCGTAGGTGTAGTCACCCGTGATCAACCAGTCGATCTTGTCGTTCGGGTTGTAGCGCAGGGTGGCGCGAAGGCCCGCGTAGTTCTTCTCGCCCAGCTTGTCGGTCACGCAGTTGGCCGGGGTCGAGGGGTTGGCCTTGATGCCCAGCGAGTTGCCGGGGTTGGCGCAGCCGTAGTCGACCTGGTTCACATAGCCGTCCTGGCGCTTGTAGACGCCGGCAAGGCGCATATACAGGCCATCGGTCAGCACGAAGTTGGCGCCGGCACGCAGGTCCACGCGGTTGCGCGAGCCATAGGCCATCTCGACATTGCCGCTGTTTTCGTCGCTGGGCTTGGCCGAGAACATCTTGATCGCGCCGCCGATCGAGTTACGGCCCGTCAGCGTGCCCTGCGGGCCGCGCAGCACCTCGACCCGGTCGAGGTCGAGCAGGTCCATGATCGAGCCGGTGAGCGTCGCATAATACACATCGTCGACATACATGCCCACGCCCGGCTCATAGGCGGGGTTGAAGTCGTACTGGCCAATGCCGCGAATATAGGCCGCCATCGACGAACCGAAGGCGCCGCCCATCGGGGTCAGCTGCACGTTAGGCGCTTGCCCGGCGATTTGCGACAGGTCGGTCTGGTTGCGCGAGGCCAGCAGCGCGGAGTTGACCGCCGTGATCGACAGCGGCGTATCCTGCAGCTTTTGTGCGCGGAATTGTGCAGTGACGACGATTTCCTTGTTGGTCGCATCGTCGGCCGGCTTTTGATCGTCGGCCATGGCGGGGCTGGCGAGTGCGATTGCCAGCGCCCCTGCGCCGGCCGCCCACGTCATGCGCGCACGGGTGCTGTTGCCAATAAGCTTGGCCATCTTTCCCTCTCCTTTTCCGGACTCTAACTGGTCCATCCACTTTTGTGAGTAGTGCATACAAGTTTGCGCGAAGGCAAGGGCCTGTTGATCTTTTTTGAAACGGGATCGGGTGTGATGCCAAAAGGTCACATTCGTTAAAGTGCGGCGCGCCCGTCTGAAAGGGCTTGCGCGGGTGGCCGGTGCTGTGAATACCGCATGGGACCATGACCGAATTCGATGCCAACGCCATGCCGTCCGATGCCGGCGCCGACCATCAGCCGGCGCCCACAGCTGCGGGCGAAGACCCGTTGCTGGCGCTCCTCATCCAGTTGCTCAAGCTCTCCAGCCTGATCTCGGCGCCCATGAAAGTGGGGGTGTGCGATCCGGCCGAGGTTTCGACCAATGAAGTCAAGGTGTTGATGGCGCTGGCCGGCGAGGGGCCGCTGGCCGGTCACGATCTGGTCGAGATCATGGGGACCCCGCCCATGAACGTGAGCCGGGCGCTGGCAGCGCTGAAGGCGCGTGGCTGGGTCGAGGAGGCGCAGGACCCCGAGAATCGCCGGCGCCGTCCGGTGCGACTCACCATCGAGGGCGAGGGCGCCTATGCCCGCCTGTTGCCGCATGTGGCGCGCGTGGCAGGCGCCCTGCTGGGCAAGCTGACACAGCGCCAGCAGCGCGAAATGGCGCATCTGGTGGGGCTGGTTCTGGGCCGCATGGCCGAATGGGGCCCGCCCGAAAAGGACTAGCGGGCGAGGGGCGCGCAGGCCCCCCTCGCCGCGCGGATTACTTGGGTTCTGCTCCGGCGAACAGCGCGCCAAAGCGCGGATGGGCAAAGTGCATCGGCACGTCGTGACGGTGCGGCCAGGTCTGGCGCAGCTCCTCGCTGCGGATCTCGTCAGGCCCGATGGGGTTTTCCGGATAGCAGGTCTCGAGCGGCTGGAGGTGGGCCACCGTCTTGGACCAGCCGGCCTCGTAATCGCCCTGCCACTGCATCATGTAGTCGAGGCGCTTGATCTTCCAGACGCCGTTTTCCTTCACGTAATCATTTTCATAGATACCCGCTTCCATGAATTGCAGCGGCAGGCCCTGCGGCTTGAACTCGCGGCTTTCGTGGCTGCCGCCAAACAGCATGCCGCGGAACCGGCCCTTGGCGGTCTGGCCGTCGGGGGCGATGGTGATGATGTCCTGCATCTGGAAATGGTCGAGCAGGAAGCCATAGGCGGGGCCTTCCTCGCCCGGGGCCAGGAACAGCGACTTGAACCAGGTGCCATACAGGCGATAGGCGCCCTCGCGGCCCTTGTAGATCCCTGAGAGGAAGATCACCTCGCCATCCTCGGCAAACAGGTTGGCCACGTCCTCGGCGCGGTTGAAATCGATGTAATAGCCATAGGCCCAGTGCAGGCGGCGGATGGCGTTGATGTCTTCAAGCTCGCCTACGCGCCGTTCGAGCGCGGCAAGGCGATCGTCGGCCGAAACGGCGGGCGAGAGGGTGGCGGCGTCAGTCATGGATGCTCTCCCAAGCATAGAGGCCCGGTTGCGCCTTCGCGCTTGACGGGGCGGTCGGTCTGGTGTCCTTCTTTGTATGCGATACTAACAATCAATCCGCATTTGGCGAGAGGAAAAACACACCATGAGCGATCAGGATCGGGCAAGCGGCCCATGGGCAGGACGCGCGGCTTTCATCAGCGGCGGCGTGTCGGGGCTGGGGTTTGGCATAGCGCGCGCCTTTTCGGATGCGGGCATGCGCCTGGCCCTGTCCTATCGCAACGAGGACTATCGCAGCAAGGCCGCAGCATGGTTTGCAGCAAACGGGCGCGAGGAGCCGCTGTGGATCAAGCTCGACGTGACCGACCGCGCAGGCTTTGCTGCTGCTGCCGATGCGGTCGAGGCGCATTTTGGCGCGGTGCATGTGCTGTGCAACAATGCCGGCGTCAGCGTCTTTGGCGACACGGCCGAGGCCTCGCATGCCGATTACGACTGGATCATGGGGGTGAATTTTGGCGGGGTGGTGAATGGCGTGGTGTCGTTCCTGCCGGCGCTGCGGCGCGCTTCGGGGCGGCGGCATGTGGTCAATATCGCCAGCATGGCGGCCTATCTGTCTGGCCCGCAGGCGGGCATTTACACCGCCAGCAAATTTGCCGTGCGCGGCCTGACCGAAAGCCTGCGCTATAATCTGGTGCCGCTGGGCATTGGCTGCTCGCTGGTGTGCCCGGCATTGGTGGCCACCAATGCCTGGGATTCAGCCTTCCGCCGCCCGGCCGAATTTGCCGATTCGGGCTTTGGCGCGGTCAACCGGGCCGAACTTGAACAATTCGGCACCGCCTTTCAGGCCGGCATGGGCCCGCACGAGGCCGGGCGCCGCATTCTGGCAGGCATGACGCAGGACCGGGGCCTTGTCTTCACACACCCCGAATTTGCCGACGACTTCCGCGCGATCTACGAGGAGAGCATCGCGGCCCTGCCCGACGAACAGGCCCCGCCCGAAAGGCTGGAGGTCGAGCGCCTGCGCCGCGAGGCCAACAAGGCGGCGCTGGCGGGTAAGGCTATTTCGATCAACGACCTGACCTGAAGCGCGGGGGCCGGGGGCGACCACCCCCGGCCCGTTAGCCTATGCCCACCAATAGGCCGTCGCCCGCATCTCGATACTGGCGCGTGGCGGGGCGTCGGCGGGGGCCGAAGGGTCGTTGAAGGCCACATGCGGAATGTGCCGCGCGGCCTGCGGATCGCTGTCCTTCGACTTGAACACGATCACCTCGCCGGTGTGCATGTCGGGATAATAGAACCAGCGGTGCGCCGGATTATGCGCCACCAGCAGCCCTTCAAAGCTCCATTCGCGCCCGTCCGGCTCGTCAAATATGGCGTCGGCCACGATCAGGTCCTGCAGGCCGAAGCTGCG
>DATMUT010000662.1:0-3584 GCA_035563755.1 Novosphingobium sp. | reverse complement strand
CCCGCGCCGATCTGGCCGCCGCCGCTGCCGCCGTGCTAACCGCGCGCGACGAGGGTGTGCACGAACTGGCCGGCGACACCAGCTTCACCATGGCCGACCTTGCCGCCGAGGTGGCGCGCCAGTCGGGCAAGCCGGTGGCCTATAACGACCTGTCGCAAGAGGCGTTTCGCGCGCAGCTTGAGCAGGTCGGCCTGCCCGGGCCCATTGCCGCGATGGTGGCCGACAGCAGCTTTCAGACAAGCAAGGGCGCGCTGTTCGACGACAGTGGCACGCTTTCGGCGCTGACGGGGCGGGCCACGACCACAATGGCGCAGGCGGTGGCGGCCGCTCTGAAGTAGGGGCATAGCGCGGCGCAGGGGCGCCCAAAGGCCGGTTTACCCCCGGATTTTGTGCCTTGCGGGCCATGCAGGGCGCCAAATCCGGGGCTGGGGGCTTGCACGCGGCGATGCTGCGCGCCAAGGATTCGCGCCTTGGCCGCATGGCCCGAGGGCGATGGCAAAAGGGGGCGGATCGCAACTGATGGCAAGGGCGAAGGAAGCGCTGACGATCACCACGCCGCCGGGCGAGGATGCCGGCGACATTGGCGAGATCCGCGACATTGTGGGGTTTCACCTGCGTCTGGCGCACGGCGCGGTCTATCGCCATTTCACCGAGAGCTTTGCCGAGCTGAACCTGACGCAAAAGCAGGTTTCGGTGCTGTGGCTGGTCGACGATCACCCCGGCATTGCCCAGACCGGCCTGTCGCAGCGCATGCGCATGGACCGGGCCACGACCATGGCCATCGTCAACCGGCTCGAGGCGCGCGCCCTGCTCGAGCGTGGCAAGAGCAGCACTGACGGGCGCAAACAGACGCTGCACCTGACCGACGAGGGGCGCCACATGCTGGCCGTGGCGAAAGAGGCCATCCGCGCGCATGAGGAATGGCTCAAGTCGCGCTATACCCCGCGCGAGGTCACGCTGCTGATCGAGCTGCTCACCCGCCTGCACCAATAGGGCGCCCGGCCTGCCGCGCAGGCGCCCTGCTGGCGGGGCTTATTCGCCCCGCATATCGTCAAAATCGGCCAGACGCAGCCTGCCCGCCAGCGCCTGATGCGCGGCCAGCACCGCGCGCGGCGCAATGTCGGACAGGGCAAAGCGCCCCGCCGCCGCCAGACGCCGCGCCAGCGGATCGGCATCCGCCCCGCTGCCGGCCGCCAACAGCCGCGCGGCGATCCAGCCCGAGGCGATGATGCCCGCCAGCGACAGGAACGCCGTGGCGCCCGCCTCGACCTCGCGCGGGTCGGCGGCGATCAGCTTGTGGCCGGTCGCCTCGAAGGTGGCCAGAGCGGCGGCAAAGCCCTCGTCCGGCCCGCCCGGCAGCGCCTCGTTGGCCGCGCGCGCTTCTTCGAGGATGGCGGTAAAACCGGCGGCGCCCGGGCTGCGCAGTCGGCGCAGCGCCAGATCCTGCGCCTGCATGCCGGTGGTGCCCTCGAACACGGTCAGCACGCGCGCGTCGCGCAGGCCTTGCTCGACCGGCCATTCGCGGGTGTAGCCGGCCCCGCCCAGCACCTGTATCGCGTCAGAGGCTACGCCAAAGCCCACCTCGCCGCCCAGCGTCTTGATGATCGGCAGCAGCCAGCCCGACAGCGCCTCGGCGCGGGCCTTGACCTCGGGGTCGGCGGTGGTGCGGGCGATGTCGGCGTAATTGGCCGTGGCGAACACCATGCCGCGCAAGGTTTCCACCCGCGCCGACAGCGAGAGCAATTGCAACTGCACATCGGCATGTTCGACGATGGCGACAGGGCTTGGGCCATGCCCGCCCTGCTTGCGCTCGGCGGCATAGGCATTGGCGATGTCGGCGCATTTCGACCCCACGGCCAGCCCCATCACGCCGGTAGCCAGGCGCATGTTGGTGATCATCACGAACAGTTGCGGCAGGCCGCGCCCGACCTGCCCCAGCAGATAGCCGCGCGCGCCCTCGAAGCCCATGACGCAGGTGGGCGAGGCGTGCAGGCCCAGCTTTTCTTCCAGCCGGCGGATGTGGATGGGCGCGCGCACCTCGCCCTCCTCGCTGGGCACCAGGAACAGGCTGATGGCGTCGGGCTTTTCGGGGCTGGGCGTCTTGGCCAGCAGGAAATGGGCGATGCGCGGCGTCAGGTCCTGGTCGCCAAAGCTGATCCAGCATTTCTCGCCGGTGATGGACCAGCTGCCATCCTCCTGCGGTTCGGCGCGGGTGCGGATGCGGCGCACGTCCGATCCGGCGTCCGGTTCGGAAATGCAGATGGTCGCGCCGATCTGCCCGGCCACCAGCCCTTCGAGCCATGTTTCGGCCAGTTCGGGCGCGCCAAAGGCGTGCAGCAGGCGCGCGCCAGCCCGGCTGGGCACGGGCATCATGCCAAAGGCGGGGCAGGCGCGGTCCATCATTTCCTGCACCGCATTGGCCAGCGCCGTGGGCAGGCCCATGCCGCCAATCTCGGGCGAGGCGTCGAGCATCAGCCAGCCACCCTCGCAAAAGTCGGCCCATGCCGCCTTGTGTTCGGGCACGGTCTGCACGCGCCCGTCGACCAGCTTGCAGCCGGTCACATCGGCTGCGGCATTCAGGGGGGCAAGGCGTTCCTCGGCAAAGCGGCGCGCTGAATTGAGCACCTCGTTCACCAATTCGTCGCTGGCCTCGGCAAAGCTGTCGCTGGCGGCCAGAACCTCGGCCCAGCCGGGGGCTAGCGCCAGATGGCGGGCGATTGTGGCGACGATATCCATTGGCGCGCTCTCCCTTGAAATGATGCGCTGTTGTCGTTGGCGGCGCGGGGGCAGGCCTGCGCCGGAAATGCTATGCGTTATAGCGATGTGCGCGGCGGTGGCCAAATGGTTTGTGCGCTTCTTTTGCGTGTATCGACCCGTCACAACATGGGGCAATGCCTAATAAAAGCGGGGGAATCGGGTCTGGCCCCTATTGCCATGCTTGCAGGCATTGCGCAGGCTGATGCGATTATGAGCGATCCTTTGGCCACTTTGCCCGGTTATGTTCTGCGCCGCGCCTCGAGCGCCGCGCTGGCCGGCCTGAACAAGCGTCTTGCCCGCCTTGGCTTGCGCCATGTCGATGCCAGCCTGCTGCTGATCGTCAGCACGCGCCCAGGCATCACGCAAAGCGAGGCCGGGCGCATCCTCGACATTCAGCGGGCCAACATGGTGCCCATCGTCGCCCGGCTCGAGGGGCGGGGGCTGCTTGACCGGCGGCGGGCCGATGGCCGCTCGCAGGGGCTGTATCTGTCAGAGGAAGGGGCCGCGCTGGCCGATGGCGTGCACGAGGCGGTCGAGACGCATGAGCGCGACCTGCTTGATCGCCTGCCCGACGAATTGCGCGTGCTGGCCATGCCCATGCTGACCGCGCTGTGGCAGGCGGCCGACGCCATCGTCGAGGCTGACGACGGCGTCGATCCGGCCTGATCTCAGCCTTTGGCGGCCATCGTCCCGGCCACCCATTGCGCCAGCGCTGCCATGCAGTCGCGCCCCAGCTGGGCCGACCGTTCCGCGCTCCACCCCTGCGCCGGGCAGGGCAGGTCGTCGTGGTCCTTGAAGGGCATTTCCAGCGTCATGGCCACCGCGCC
>DATMUT010000661.1:0-2073 GCA_035563755.1 Novosphingobium sp. | reverse complement strand
TACCCAGCACCTGGAAAACATCCCGCTCAGCGTGACCGACAGCAGCGGGCGGGCGGTGTGGCTGGCCTCCAGCTCGGCCTCCTCGGGCTACAACGTCTATTACCTCATCAACACCTCGACCAAGATCGTCTACAACTCGGCCGGCACGGCGCTGGGCACCTTCAAGTCGGTCACGACCCCCACCAGCAGCACCAGCCCGGGCACGCTGACCTATACCGTCACCAGCGGCAAGACGACGACCACCTATACCGTGAGCGGCATGTATGCCGACACCTGGTGGCTGGCGCGCAATTTCGGCCTGATCCGCGGCAGCCCCAGCAGCATCGAGCTGCGCATCGACGCCGAGACGACCGCCGCGCGCAATCTTGTGACCTTTGCCCAGAACACGGTGGCCACCTACAACACCACCACGCATCCTGTGACCTACAAGATGCAGTTCTATCAGTTCAGCTATGGCAACCCCACCGCGCTCACCTCGACCATGACCGATGTGAACAGCCTGACCACCGCGACCGTGCCCGATCTGGGGCTGAACTCGCCGCTGCTCTACACGTTCAACTACTGGACCTCGGCCAGCACGCAGACGAACGATGCCGACAGCGACTTTGCCAAGATGTTCACCACGATGAACACGACCATTCCCGCGCCGGGCGATGGCTCGACCCCCAGCACGCCGCAGGAGGTGATGTTCATCGTGACCGATGGCATGGTCGACCAGGCGGTGTCGGGCTATTCATGCCAGAGTTCGGGGCGCGCCTGCACGCAGCTGCTCGCCAGCCACCTGACGCAGTGCACCACGATCAAGAACCGCGGCATCCGCATCGCGGTGCTCTATACCGAATATCTGGCCTCGACGATTCAGGGCTTTGGCCTGTCGTTTGCCAACACCATCGCTACCAGCGCGGTGCCCAACATCGAGGCGCAGTTGCAATCCTGCGCCTCGACCAACCCCGACGGCACGCTGCTCTACTACAAGGTCTCGGCCGACGAGGATATTTCCTCGGCGCTCACGCAGTTGTTCTCGATGGCGGTGCAGACGGCCTATCTGGCCAGGTAAGCGCCGCCGGGCGCTTGCTTGATGGGGGGGCTTGACGGGCCGGCGCTTGACGGGCCGGCGGCGGGCGGGCAGGCGCTGGCGTCATGGTTTCGCCTTCTCCTGCCGCTTCTCCTGCAACCGGGCAGCGTCGCTTCGATCCGGTTGCCGTGGGCGCCTTTTGCCTGGTGGCGCTCATCTGGGGGTCGACCTGGCTGGTCATCCGCCACCAGGTCTCGGCGGCCAGCCCTTCGTGGACGGTGGCGGTGCGCTTTGTGCTGGCGGCGATGGGCATGGCGCTGCTGGCGCTGCTGCGCGGCGAGAGCCTGCGCCTGCCGCCGCGCGCGCTGGTGCTGGCGGCGGGCATCGGGCTGGTGCAGTTCTGCGCCAATTTCCAGTTCGTCTACCGCGCCGAGCAGCATGTGACATCGGGCCTTGTGGCGGTCATCTACGCGCTGCTGATGGTGCCCAATGCGGTGCTGGCGCGCCTGTTCCTGGGCGAGCGGGCCAATGGGCGCTTCATCGCCGGATCGGGCGTGGCGATTGCCGGCATCTTCGTGCTGATGTGGCAGGAAACCGGCATGGCCCCGCAAGGGTCGGTGCTGGCAGGCGCTGCCTTCTCGATTGCCGGCCTGCTGAGCGCCTCGATCGCCAATGTGGCGCAGACGGGGCCTACGGGGCGCGCGCATCCGGTGGTGCCGCTCATTGCCTGGGCCATGGTGTTTGGTGCGCTTTTCGACGTGGCGCTGGCGCTGAGCATCGACGGGGCGCCGGCTTGGCGCATGTGGGGGGGCGGGTTCTGGCTGGGGGTGGCCTATCTGGCACTCATAGGCTCGGTGGTGGCGTTTCCGGTCTATTTCGCGCTTATCCGGCGCATTGGCGCCGCGCGCGCGGCCTATGGCAATGCGGCGGTGCCGGTGGTGGCCATGGCGCTTTCCACCCTGTTCGAGGGCTATCGCTGGACGGGGGTGTCGGCGCTGGGGGCGGTGCTGGCGATGGCGGGGCTGGTGCTGGCGCTGTCGGGGCGGGCGCTCTCTGCG
>DATMUT010000660.1:0-2472 GCA_035563755.1 Novosphingobium sp. | reverse complement strand
GGCCGTGACGAACAGCGCCAGATGCATCACAATTTCACCGAAACGCGCCCGTAATAGGACCCGCCCGTCAGGCCAAAGGGCGCGAAATTGCCATAGGCCCCCGACCCGTCATAGGCGACCAGCCCGTTCTTGTCGGGATACACATCGAACAGATTGTTGGCCCCCACCGCCAGCGACACGCGCCGGTTGATGTCATAGCCCACCTCGAGATCGGTGATCCATTTGGCGCCGAAGCTGCGATCGCCCGAGGCGGTGGTGCTGGATTCGGTGTAAGACCCCCAGCGCGTGAGGCGCAACAGCGCGCGCAGCCGGTCGCGGCTCCAGTCGCTGGTCAGCACCACCTTGTCGCGGGGGAGCGCCGCCACCAGGTCGCGCTGCGCCTGCCGGCCAAACAGCGTCACGCCCAAGGGCGCCAGCACTGCCGGATTGGCCGCGATCGAGAGGATCTTGGTGGTGTTGTAGCTATAGGCGGCGCTCAGGCGGAATGTGCCGGCGGTGCGCGATTTCAGCGTATAGTCGGCCACCACATCGATGCCGCGCGTCTGCGTGTTGACGGCGTTGGTGAAAAACTGCGCGCTGTCGACCCCGGTGATGCCATTGGCCAGCAGGATGGACTTGATGGCCGAACCGCCATTGGCCGACGTGCCCAGGAACTCGGTCTTGACGATGCGGTCGTCGATGCGGATCTGATAGGCATCGACCGTGGCGTGGAAGGCGCCCCGCTCGAAGGCCAGGCCGGCGGTGAAGTTGAGCGACTTTTCCGGGCGCAGCGGTTTGGCCCCCAGCGCGATGGCCGCCGCGCTGTTGACCGGCAGGAATTTCGAGATGGTGGTGGTGGGCGTGCTGCCAATGACGGCGGTGGTCACCTGCGTGGTCGAGAAGCCGCTTTGCGCCAGCGATGGCGCGCGAAAGCCCGAGTTCACGCCCCCGCGCAGGGCAAAACCCCCGCCCAGATCGAGCCGCGTGCTGAACTTGCCCGACAGCGTGTTGCCGGCGCTGTCGTCATAATGCTCGAACCGGCCGGCGATGCCCACATAGAGCGGCGAGACAGGCTTGGTCGACAGGTCGGCATAAACCGCCAGATTGTTACGGCTGAGCGCATTGACATCGGCCGGCGAGGTGCCGGTGAAGGACACCAGACCCGGCGAGGGATAGGTGCCGCCATAGAGCGTGCCAAAGGCGGTGCCATCGCTGGGGATCTGATAGCCACCGTTACGATAGCTGTCCGGCTCGCCCGCCTTGTTCTCGAACTTCTCCCAGCGGTGCTCGGCCCCCAGCGAGAAGGTGAGCGGCGCGGCAAGGCCCACGGCAAAGTCGCGCGAGACATCCAGATTGTTCACCCACAATTGCTGGATCTGCGTGCCCATGTAGAAGCTGGTCGGGCTGGTCGGCCCCAGCGAGGGGTTGAGCGTGTTTTCGGCCCCCAGCCACACATGGTCGATGCCATAGGCCGTGCTGGCATCCCACGCCCAGCCGGCCAGATCCCCGCGCGCGCCCAAAGTGGCCTGCACATCGTTTTCGCGGATGCGGCGATAGGCCTGGAAACCGTTGGGATAGACCTGCGGCAGCACCGATGCGGCCGAGGCATTGGCCTGCCCGCCATAGCCGGTCGAAGCCGGGAAATAGGCGCCGCGCGCATCCTTGATGTCGCGCCAGGCATAGGTGGTGAAGCTGTAGAGCGTTGTTTTCGCGCTCACCGGCAGCTCGGCATCATAGGAAACGGTGATGACCTTGTCGCGGTTCGACCGGCCATAGCCGCCGGCAATCACGTGGTTCAGGCTCGCATCGCGCGGGTCGGCCTGGCCGTTCACAAGCGGCAGCACATTGGGCACCGCCTCGGCCGAGCTTTTGGCGCGGTCGTGGTATTTGGCCTCGATGGCGACGTGGATGAAGCCATTGTCGCCCAGCCGGAAGCCATGATCGACATCGAGTTGGTAAAGCGGCGCGCCCTTGGAATAGGTCTGCCCCCCGGTAAAGCTGATCTGGCCGCCGGTCGCGCTCTTGTCGAGGATGATGTTGATGACGCCCGAGATGGCGTCCGACCCGTATTGGGCGGCCGCGCCATCGCGCAGCACCTCGATGTGGCCCACCGCATTGGTGGGCAGCAGGTCGATATCGACCGGGGTGGACCCGCCCGAAATGCGCGACAGATTGTTGATGAGCGAGGTGGTGTGGCGCCGCTTGCCGTTCACCAGCACCAGCACATAATCGCCCGACAGGCCGCGAATGGCGATAGGCTTGACGCTGGCCGAGGTGCCGCCGCCGCCCAGCGCCGGCATGGTGAGCGAGGGCACCAGATTACCCAGGATTTCCTTGAGGCCACTGCGCCCGGTCTGTTGCAGCTCGCGCCCGCCCAGCACGTCGATAGGCACCGGGCTTTGCGCCAGCGTGCGGGGCTGCTGGCCGCGGTTGCCCGTCACCACAATGGCCGCGCCATCGGGCGGGGGCAGGTCTTCGGCAGCCGGTGCTGGG
>DATMUT010000659.1:0-6066 GCA_035563755.1 Novosphingobium sp. | reverse complement strand
GCATGCCATCCTGCGAGCGGCTGACATGGTGCAGCAGGCTGCTCACCCCCACCCGGTCGGACAGGTCGATCATGTTGCGCCAGCGCAGCTGTCCGCGCGAGGCCGCGCCATCGCTCTGCATCGGGTAGAAACCGGGACCCCACGAGGCAATCGCCAGATTGATATAGGACCACGACAGTTCGGTGGTCCACACATCGAGCGGATGGCCCTTGAGCATGACCTCGCCGCCCCACGCGTGCCCGCTTGCCTGCGAACCGATCGTGGCGCGCAGCAACAGCCCGAATGGCTGGCCGTTTGGCCCCAGCAGTGGCCCGCTCGACAGCAGATTGGCCGTGTTGAGGCGGCTGTAGTCGTTGTAAAAGCCGGTCAGGTCGAGCAGCCAGCGCCCGCCCAGGCCCAGCCGCGCCCCGGCCTCATAGGAAATAAGCCGCTCGGGCAGGGCAGAATTGCTGCCCGAATAGTCGACCTGAACCGGCACAGGCCCCGGAACGCCGGGCAATTGCGTTAGACCGGGAAAGCGCATTTCAAGGCTGCGTTCGCGCAGTTGCGGCGTGCGCACCGCCCGCGTGACCGCAGCCCACACCCCCAGCCGCGCAGCGGGCCGCCAGAACAGGCGCGCGCTGGGCTGGGCGATAAAACCGGAAAAGCTGCTCACCTCGAATTTGGATCCGACAGTAAGGCGCAGCGCCTGCCCCGACAGGGCGATCTCGTCCTGCACGTAGCCGGTCACCCAGCGGTCGGTGCTGTCCCCGCCGGGCAGGGTGAACATCGGCCCTTCGCTCAGCCTGTCGTGCGATATGCGCCCGCCAAGGCCGAAGTTGAACTCATGCGTGCCGCTTGCCTGCCACCGCCCCTCGAGGCTGAGGTCGCCCAGATTGCGGGCGATGCGCGAGCCCCACAGGCTGCGGCCAAAGTGATTGAAATAGCCCTGCACCGTCAGGTCCAGCCGGTCCGAGGCACGGTGGCGCCAGCGCAGCAGGGTATGGAACGTGTCGAAACTGTTCGGCTCGGCCACCACGGCCTGGCTGTAGCCCTGCGGCGAAACGGCCAGCGCATAGCGCGCCTCGTCATAGCTCGAGGTGCTGGCCTCGATCAGGCCCACCAGCGCATCGCCAGCGCGCGGGGCCACATCCACCCGCGCGCCCACCATGCCAGCCCGGTGCGAATCGGCCCAGGGGTGCCCGCCTCCGCTGGCCGTCGGCGCGTCCAGCCCGCGATCGTAGGCATAATAGCCATAAACCCTGACCGCCACATTGTCGCGCAACTGCCTGCCATAGCCCAGGTCGACGCGCTGGGTCGTGGCGCCCACCTTGGCCATGGCGCGCAGGCCCTGCGTGTCGATGGCCTGTTTGGTGATGATGTTGATGATGCCATCAACCGAGTTGCCGCCCCACAGCGTACCGCCCGGCCCGCGGATCACCTCGATCCGCTCGATGTCCTGCAAGGGCACCAGCGCCTGATCCCAGAACATGCCGGCAATCGAGCTGCTGTAGATGGCTGCCCCGTCGATCATGACCAGCACGCCGACATTGTAGGTGGAATCAAGACCGCGCGCCGAAACCGATGTGATCAAGCTGGTTACCGAGCCGACATCGATGCCGGGCACCATGCGCAGCAGATCGGCCAAGGTGCGGGCCGAGGAGCGCTGGATGTCCTCCTGGCCTATGACGTAGACCGCTGCAGGCGAGTCGGCCGCGCGCTGCGGCTTCTTGGCCACCGACGTGACTTCCGAGGCCAGCAGTTCCTCGAGCGAGATCGCCAGCAGGCGATCGGCCGGCTGCGCGGTTTCCGCAGCGGCCACCGACACGGCATCTGCTGCCCAGGCCGGATGGACCGCGGCAAACAGGTACAGGCCGATACCGGCGCAAGTCAGGCTGGCGCGATGCAAGATGCCCCCAATTTGGCTAATGCTGCGCCCAACCCTGGGTGGAGCGCCGTTTCAGGAGGCAGAATACCCCTGCGTGGTTAAAGGCTCAGGCCACGCGGGCATCCGCAAAGCCCCGCATCTTCTCGATCAGCGCGAACAGGTCGGCCTCGGGCAGGGGGCGGGCGATGAAATAGCCCTGAATGTAGTCGCAGCCCGTCGCGCGCAGCAGGTCGAACTGGCTCTGCTCCTCCACGCCCTCGGCCACGATGTCGAAACCCAGCTCGCCGGCCATGGCGATGATGCTGCCCACCACCACCTGCTTGCGCCGGTCGGTGGTGAGCGCGTTGATGAGCGAGCGGTCGAGCTTCAACCGGTCCATCGGCAGGTTCATCAACTGCGCCAGATTGGAATAGCCCGTGCCGAAATCGTCGAGCGCCACCGTCACCCCGTCGCGCCGCAGCCCCTCGATGCGCTCGAGCGAGAACTCCTCGTTGCGCATGATCGCCGCCTCGGTGATCTCGATCTCCAGATAGCGCGGCGGCAGACCAAAGCGGGTCAGGCAGGCGCGGATCATCGGGATCAGCTCGACGCGGTAAAGCTGCATGGGCGAAACATTGACCGACACGCGCAAGGGCCGCCCCTCGGCATGCCAGCGCGCGGCGGTGCGGATCGCCTCGAGCATCACCCAGTCGCCAATGTCGTCGATCAGGCCATAGGTTTCGGCAAAGGGGATGAAGTCGCCCGGAAAGACCAGGCCGCGCGTGGGGTGGTTCCAGCGGATCAGCGCCTCGACCGAATCGATGGCGCCCGTGTCGAGATTGAACTGCGGCTGGTAATGCAGGCAGAACTCGCCCCTCTCGAGCGCGTGGCGCAGGTCCATCTCGCGCTCGAGCAGGGCATCGGCCGCGCGGCGCATCTCGGGCGTGTAGAACAGGTAGCCGACATCGCCCTGCGCGCGGACGAGAGTCATGGCCGAATCGGCCGCGGCCAGCAGGCGGTCGTACAGCTTCTCGACATGCGCCACGAAGGCGATGCCAATCCGCAGCTTCACCCTGAGCGACTGCGGACCTATGTGAATAGGCTCGCCCACTACCCGCTGCAAACGCTGCACCAGCCGCTCGATTTCGGCCTGATCGGTGGCCGCCGGAAGGAACAGCGCCACCTCATCGCCCCCTAGGCGCCCCATCACCGGCTCGCAAACCTCGCCCTCGGGCGCGCCAGAGCCTTCGGGCGCGCCCTCGCGCAAGGCCCCTGCCACAAGCCGCAAACGATCGGCCACGGCGCACAGCAACTGGTCGCCACCGGTATGGCCCAGATTGTCGTTCACCTTTTTCAGGTCATTGATATTCATCACCAGCAGCGCCCCGCGCGAGCCGGCCTGACGCGCGGCCAGATGCGACTGGATCGCCATGCGGAACGAGGTGGAATTGAGCAGGTCGGTGGTGGGGTCGTGCCTTGCGGCCCATTCCAGCATGGCGATAGTGGTCTGCAAACGCGGCAACAGCCGGTCGCACGCGTCTGCCAATTCGGCCAGAGGGCCGTCTGACAGGCCAGCGCCAAGCTCGAGGAAATCGCCGTTGCCGAAACTGTCGAGCACCTGACAAAGGCTGCGCCGGTCTTGCCGCAAGCGTCGCCATTGCCCGTGGCAAAACGCCGCTCCGCCCAGCGCGACAGCAACAGCCCCCAGCAACACCGGAGAGGCATGCGTCAGCACGTTGCCTGACAGAGCAAGAAGAGGCGAAAAGGCGCTAACGGAAGCCACCATGAACCAGATACGAACCCCGCACCATGCCGGACCCATTGCATCACACTAGGCCCACCGTCTTTAACCCTGCCCGAAGCGCCGCCCCCGTGCTTTACCATAGGAATGCCGCCCCCCCTGCCCGATCCACGCGGCTGCCCGAGGCGACCGCTCGGCCGTGAGCCTCGAACCTGACACTTTTTTCTCGCGCCCATGCGAAAGGGGCTAGGAAAAGGCGAAAGGTGGCGCTAATGGGCGGCTCCCAAGCCGCTTTAGCTCAGTCGGTAGAGCACATCATTCGTAATGATGGGGTCAGGTGTTCGAATCACCTAAGCGGCACCACCTTCCCTTGAGAAGGTTGGAACTCCACAAAAATCAGCTCATCCGCCGTTCCGGGCGCCTCTGGTCTTACACTGGCCCTTCCGCAGCGGCGAGCCATGCGCGAGGCGCGTGGATTGCTCCCAGCGGTTACTTCGCACGCCAGTGGCCTTGGGGCAGCCTGCGCTCATCATCGGCCACGCACACACGATACGGAAGCGCCGTCGACCCTTGGTGCCCATAGCGCACTTGCAACCGCCTGGCGGCTGCGGCGCATTCGCTTGCCCCGTTTCGCATCACACTCAGCTCAAAATCGGCCCCCTTTCAGCGGGAGGCACCCCTCCCCCATTGACGTCGCGCGACATTATGCATGGATATAAATCCATACATTTAATCATTATGCACGGCATATTGCATGCATTCAATTGACGATATATACGGCGGGCAGAATCGATACACCCGCGAGGAATTGAGTCGATGCAGACCGACGCCATCATCGAAAACAAAGGGAAATGGCTCTTGCGGTGCGGGCTGAAGGGAACTTGCCCCAAATGCGGGCAAGCCCCCATGTTCGCCAAGTGGCTGAAGCTGCAAACCCGCTGCCCTCGCTGCGCGCTGGACTACAGCTTCGCCGCGCCCGACGATGGCCCCGCCTTCTTCTCGCTGTGCATCGTGGCGTTCCCGCTCTCCTTTTTCGTGGTCTGGCTACAGGTTGCCTTCGACCCGCCCTATTGGGTGCATCTCGTCACCTCCTTCCCGCTGGTGCTGATCGGATGCCTTGCCCCCCTGCCCTATATCAAGGGGTGGCTGGTCGCCTCGCAGTACGTCAATCGCGCGCAGGAAGCCGGCACCGAGAAGCTTTGGGCGCAATTGCACAATCGGGCCGAAAGCGAAGGCGACTGACATGAGCGCAAGGCAGACCGACTTTGCTTCAGGCACGCCAAACAGCCTGACGCTGGCAGCGCAACTGGTTGCCGACATGTACGAAGCGATGAACCGCCCCGATCTGTCCGGCATGATCCGGGCGGGCAAGGCCGAGGACTTTCCCGAAATCGACACGGCAACGACATTGCTCGTACAGCAGGCCGGCCGGATGGAGCGCTACGAAGCAGCCCTGCGCCAATACGCCGATCCCGGATTCTGGGATGAGGCCACTTCGGGCGGTGCGCTGGCGCTCCACGACGGCGGCGAAATGGCAAGGAATGTTCTTGCGGGGCGCCCCGCCTTCTATCACCGGGACTAGGCATTCCTGCAAAAAGCATACAACGCCGGCCAGTATGGCTGCACGATAAAACTGCCCGGAAGGCCAAGATGCAAGACTGGAACCCCGACATTCGCGCCGCAAAAGGGCCGAAATATCTCGCGATTGCCCGTGCATTGGCTGATGACATCAACGCCGGCGTGCTGGCCCCCGGCGATCGTCTGCCGCCACAACGGTCTTTGGCCGAAGCGCTCGGGCTGGACCTGACCACGGTGACGCGCGCCTATGGCGAAGCGCAGCGCGTTGGCCTTATCGAAGGTAGCGGCCGCCGCGGCAGCTTCGTGCGCGCGAGGCAAACCACGCCGTCCCAGCCCCTGCCCAGCGACCCGGGCGACACCGGCATGAACGCCCCGCCAGACGGCTTTGGCGGCTCGCTGATGAGGGCCTTTCGCGATTGCGCAGGCCGCCTGCTTGCGCCCGAAATGGCGATGCAGCCGTTCCAGTATCAGCGCAGCGGGGGCGCCCCTTCGGCGCGCGAGGCCGGGGCCCAATTGCTGGCGGCGCGGGGGATTGCGTGTTCGCAGGATACCGTCCTCGTGGCGGCCGGCGGGCAAAACGCGCTCCACGCCATTTTCAGCGCCGAGTTCACGGCAGGCGATACGCTAGCGGTTTGCGCGCAGGTCTATCCGGGGCTGCTTGCGCTGGCCCGCCGGTTCGGCGTGAGGCTGCTCGCAATCGCCTCGGATGAGGACGGCATGATCCCGGCCAGCCTGGACGAGGCCTGCAGGCACGGCGCGGTGAAGGCGGTGTATCTTGTCCCCACGAACGACAACCCCACCACCCTCACCATGCCGCCCGACCGCCGCCGGGCGATTGCCAAGGTGGTTGAACAACACCAACTCCTGTTGATCGAGGACGATGCCTATGGCTGGCTGCCCC
>DATMUT010000658.1:0-2509 GCA_035563755.1 Novosphingobium sp. | reverse complement strand
ACCGAGAAGGACCTGCGCCAGTGGCGCGTGGCGCGCGGCGCTGCCGGTTCCTTCCCGCCGCAGGGCTTCCCGCGGGATAACAAGTTCCCGGTCTAACTGTCTGAACTGGCGGGTTTATCTGCGGGCGCGGGGTGGTGCGGTTCCAGCACCATCGTGCGCCCCTCGACCCGCCATCCGGCCAGTTGCGTCAGGAAATTCATGCCCAGCACATTGGTCTCGCCCAGCCCCGGCGCGATCACCACCGTCAGGTCGCGGGCGACGATATTGCCCACACGCAATTCGCGCAGCCGGCCAAGGCGCCCGGTCGCGCTGCCATTGGCGGTGTTGAGCACGATCTTGCGACCGCTCTCGACCGGCTCGACATCGGCCGCCTGCGCGCTGGAGGGCGAGAGGGTGGTGATCGTCGCGCCCGTGTCGATCAAAAAGCGGCGCTCCACACCATTCACCTCGCCGCGCACCCAGAAATGACCATCGGGGGCCAGCGCGATGCGGGTTTCGCGGCCCGATACGGTCTGCTCCGGCTCGGGCTTCACATCTAGGCCAATGTCGCCCAGCACCGCCCCCACGCCGCCCGGCGAGACATGCGCCACCTGCAGCGCCGTGATAATAAGCGCCGCCATCACGCCAAAATTGCCCAGAAACCGCAGGAAACCGCCCAGCAGCGGCAGCACCCGCCGCACCCATCCGCCCACGATGACCAGCGCCATCGAGGCCAGCGCCAGCCGCAGCAGCGGATAGGCTAGCACTATCGCCCAGCCCTTGTGCGCCATATCCGCCACCGCCGCGATCAGCGGGCCTAGCGGGTCATGCGCCAAAGGCTTGGCGGCGACGGTGCTGGCAGAGGTGCTGGCAGAGGCGCTGGCGGTCATGGCATGGTTCCTAGGCGGCCCCGCCGTCTTCGGCCAGCACCGCATCGAGCAGCGCTGTGGTGGCCTGCGCATCGGGAAAGCCGGCCTCGATCCAGCGCGTCTCGAGCCTTTGCAGCAGGCGCGCGACCATCGGCCCGGCCTTCACCCCGCGCGCGACGATGTCGCCGCCCTTGAGCGGCATCGAGGGGATGGGCCAGCCCGGCAAAGGCGCAATGGGCGCGCCCGCGATCAGCAGGCGATCAAGCGCCCCGGCCTCGCCCAGCCGATAGGCCAGCGCGCAAGGGTTGCCCACCAGGCCATCGCGCGCGGCCGCCTGCGCCAGCCGCTTCTTCTGCGCGCCGGACAGGCGGAACCGGCTCGCCACCTGTTCGGCCAGCGTGACATCGGGCGGCAATAGCGCCGCCAGCCGGCGCAGCGCGTCGGGGGCAATGGTGTGCGCCTGCTCGGCCGCGATCAGCGGGGGCAGCGCTGCCGGGTCGGCCTCGGGCAGGATCACCGCCAGCACGCCCAGCTCCGCCATGCGCGCAACCGTTGCCGCAGGGGCGGGCAAGCCCAGCAGGTTCATGCACTCCATCCCGATCCGCTCGCGCGAGAGGCCCTTGAGCGTGGCGGCAAGCTCGGTGCAGGCGCTTTCGGCCTCGGCATCGGCCGGGGTGGTGCCGAAGCGCGCCTGAAAGCGGAAATAGCGCAGGATGCGCAGGTGGTCCTCGCGGATGCGCTGGCGCGCATCGCCAATAAAGCGCACCCGCCGCGCGGCCAGATCCTCCAGCCCGCCGAAATAGTCGAAGATCTCGCGCGAAACCGGGTCGACATAGAGCGCATTGATGGTGAAATCGCGCCTGGCGGCATCCTCGTGCCATTCCTGCGCGAAGGCGACGGTGGCGCGGCGCCCGTCGGTGCTCACGTCATGGCGCAAGGTGGTGATCTCGACCGGGCCACCGGGCAGCAGGGCGGTGACGGTGCCGTGGTCGATGCCGGTGGGCACGGTGCGAATGCCGGCTGCGCGGCACAGTTCGATCACCTGTTCGGGCAGCAGGGGGGTCGCCGCGTCAATGTCCTTCACGCTGGCGCCCAGCAGGCTGTCGCGCACCGCGCCGCCCACCCAGCGCAGCGCGCCATCCAGCGCCGCCACCAGCCCGGCCAGATCCTCGCGCGCCAGCCATGCCGCGTCTGTCAGTCTTTTATCCATTCCACTTCAACCGTTTTGCCAGATTGGCCAGGATCGCCCCCGTCACCCCCCAGATGCGGTGGCCCTGCCAGTCGATTTCCACATAGCGCCGCTTCTCGCCGCCGATGTCCATCGTGCCCACGGCGTGGTTTGCCGGGTCCAGCAGATGGGCCAGCGGCGCCTCGAACCATTGGGCCACCTCGTGCGGGTTGGGGGCCAGCGGCAGGTCGGGCGGCACCAGCGCCAACACGGGCGTCACCTCATATCCGGTGCCGGTGCGATAGATGTCGGTCGCGCCAATCACGCGCACCTGATCGGGGGGAATGCCCAGTTCCTCGTCAGCCTCGCGCAGGGCTGCCTCGACCACGCTTTCGCCCGCCTCGCGCCGCCCGCCCGGAAAGGCGACTTGCCCCGGATGAGCGCGCATGGTGGTGGGCCGGTGGATCAGCAGCAGGCCCGGATCGGCCGCCCG
>DATMUT010000657.1:0-3688 GCA_035563755.1 Novosphingobium sp. | reverse complement strand
ATACCATGAACCAGACCACCAGCACGCCCCCCCTGCCCACCCCGAACAGCCAGGCCGAAACGCGCGAGGAGCGACTCGCGGCCAAGTTGCGCGAGAATCTGCACCGCCGAAAGGCGCAGGCCCGCGCCATGACCACGCCGGGTGTTTCATCCATGCCCGATGCGGCATCCGCAGATTTGCCCGGCGATCCCCTTTCCAAAGCGCCCCCGAAAAGCTAGGGCGTCGCGCGCAGGCGAATGCTTTGCCCGGCCGCAGCCCAACCAAGCGCGGCGCAAGACGGCAAGGCATCACCGCCCGCGCGCAGGCCCATCGCATTCAGGCCGATCGCACTCAGGGAGCCGGACACCTTGCCTCGTCTTATTCTCGTTCGTCATGGCCAGAGCCAGTGGAACCTCGAAAACCGCTTCACCGGCTGGTGGGATGTTGACCTGACCGAAAAGGGCGAGGCCGAGGCCCGCGCCGCCGGCGCCCTGTTGAAGGACAAGGGCCTGCTGCCCACGGTCGCCTTCACCTCGGTCCAGACCCGCGCCATCCGCACGCTGCACCTCGCGCTCGACGCTGCCGGCCGCAGCTGGATCCCCGAGACCAAGGACTGGCACCTGAACGAGCGCCATTATGGCGGCCTGACGGGGCTGGACAAGGCCGAGACCGCCGCCCTCCACGGCGACGAGCAGGTCAAGATCTGGCGCCGCAGCTTCGACGTGCCGCCCCCGGTGCTCGAGGATGGCAGCGCGTTCGACCTCAAGCAGGACGCGCGCTATGCCGGGATCGCCATTCCCAGCACCGAATCGCTGAAACTCACGATCGAGCGCGTGCTGCCCTATTACGAGGCCAACATCGCCCCGGCGCTGGCCGCTGGCGAAACGGTGATCGTGGCGGCGCACGGCAATTCGCTGCGCGCCCTGGTCAAGCACCTCTCGAACATCTCGGACGAGGATATCGTCAGCCTCGAGATTCCCACCGGCCAGCCCATCGTCTATGAACTGGACGACAAGCTGGTTGCCACCGATCGTTACTACCTGTCGGAGCGCTGAAACATGACCCGTCCCGGAGCTGTCGTTTCCATCGTCATGGGGTCCCAGTCGGACTGGCACACCATGAAGAAAGCCGCCGACGTGCTGACCCAGCTCGATGTCGCGCATGATGTGCGCATCGTCTCGGCCCACCGCACGCCCGACCGCCTGGTCGAATTCGCCAAGGGCGCGGCCGACGAGGGGTTCAAGGTCATTATCGCTGGCGCCGGCGGCGCGGCGCATTTGCCGGGCATGGTCGCGTCGATGACGCATCTGCCCGTGCTGGGCGTGCCGGTGCAGTCCAAGGCGCTCTCGGGGCAGGACTCGCTGCTCTCGATCGTGCAGATGCCGGCAGGCGTGCCCGTGGGCACGCTGGCCATTGGCGAGGCGGGCGCGACCAACGCCGGGCTTCTGGCCGCCAAGATCCTGGCCACCAGCGATGCCGCCTTGGCCGAGCGCGTGAAAGCCTTCCGCGTGGCGCAGACCGAGTCGGTGGCCGAGCGCCCCGTCGACTGAAAATACGAAAAGAGTGAGTAAGGAATGATCGCCCCGGGCGAAACGATCGGCATTCTGGGCGGCGGCCAGTTGGGCCGGATGCTGGCCATGGCGGCGGCAAGGCTGGGCTACCGGGTGCATATCTATGCGCCCGAGACCGACAGCATTGCCGCCGAGGTGGCCGCCGACTTCACCTGCGCGCAGTGGGACGATGCGGCTGCCATGGCCGCTTTTGCCGCGCAATGCGCGGTGGTCACCTACGAGTTCGAGAATGTGCCGGTGGGCCCGTTGGCGGCGCTGGGCGATGTGCCGCTGCTTGCCCACCCGCGCGCGCTCGAAACCGCGCAGGACCGGCTGAACGAGAAGCGCTTCGTCACCGAACTGGGCGGGCGCCCGGCGCCCTTCATGGCGGTTGACGATGCGGCGGGGCTGGCGCGCGCCATGGCGCAGATTGGCACGCCCGGCATTCTGAAAACCCGGCGCGACGGCTATGACGGCAAGGGGCAGTGGCGCATCATGAGCCCGGCCGATGCCGAAGGCCTCGACCTGCCGGACCAGCCGCTGATCTACGAGGGCTTCGTGCGATTTGGCGCCGAATTCTCGGTCATTCTGGTGCGCGGCGCGGATGGCGACATCCATTTCTGGGATTCGGCCGAGAACATTCACAAGGGCGGCATCCTCGACACCTCTGCCGTGCCCGCGCCCGCTGGCATCGCCGCGCAGGTGCCCGCCGCGCGCGATCTGGCCCGCAAGGTGGCGCAGGCGCTCGATTACGTGGGCGTGCTCACGCTCGAATTCTTTGCCACCGACGATGGCCCGGTGTTCAACGAAATGGCGCCGCGCGTGCACAATTCGGGCCACTGGACCATCGAGGGCGCGCTGACCAGCCAGTTCGAGAACCACATTCGCGCCATTTGCGGCCTGCCGCTGGGCGCGACCGATCTGGCGGTCGAGGGGGCGGTGATGCGCAACCTGATCGGCGATGACGCGCATGACTGGCCCACCATTCTGGCCGACCCTGCCAACCATCTGCACCTCTATGGCAAGGCCGCGGCCCGCCCGGGACGCAAGATGGGCCATGTCACGCGGCTCACGCTTGGCGGGCCGAACCAGGGCTGATGGCGCAACTGGTACTGGTGGTGGCCCGCGCGGCCAACGGGGTGATCGGCGCCGATGGCACGATGCCCTGGCACCTGCCGGCAGACCTGCGCCATTTCAAGGCGCTGACCATGGGCAAGCCGATGATCATGGGCCGCAAGACGTTTGAGTCGCTGCCCGGCGTGCTGCCCGGCCGCCGGCACATCGTGCTGACCCGCGATGCCCGATGGCAGGCCACCGGCGCCGAAACCGCGCCCGATCTGGACAGCGCGATCGCCATGGCCGGCGACGTGCCCGAGATTGCGATTGTGGGCGGCGGGCAGATCTACGCGCAGACCCTGCCCCGCGCCGACCGCATCGAGCTGACCGAAATCGAGGCGGACATCGCCGGCGACACGCATTTCCCGGCGCTGCCCCCGCAGGAATGGCGCGAGACCGCGCGCACCCACACCCCCGCGCAGGACGGCCGGCCCGCCTTCGCTTTCGTGACGCTGCAACGCCAGCTATAGGCCAGCCCCCATGATCCGCTGCGATTCGCGCCATCCTGTTCCGCCCCATTTGCGTGGCGCCATTGTTGCCCTGGGCAATTTCGACGGGTTCCATCAGGGCCACCAGGCCGTCGTGGGCGAGGCATTGCGCTGGGCGCGCGCCGAAGGGCGGCCCTGCATCGTGGCCACCTTCGATCCGCATCCGGTCGAGTTCTTCACCGCGCCCCCCCAGCCTTTCCGCCTGACCAGCCTTGACCAGCGGCACGACCTGTTCGCCGCGGCCGGGGCCGACGCCATGCTGGTGTTCCATTTCGACGCCGCCTTTGCCGCCACATCGGCGCATGACTGGGTGCATGGCGTGCTGGCGCGCGACGTGGGCGCAGCGGGCGTCGTCACGGGCCTGGATTTCACCTTCGGCAAGGGCCGCGAGGGCACGATCGAGGTGCTGCGCGCGCTTGGCGCGCAGGCCGGCATCGCAACACGCGCGGTCGGGCCGGTCAGCGATGCGGGCGGCATCGTTTCCTCCAGCCGCATCCGCGAGGCGCTGCGCGCGGGCGACATGGCCACCGCCACGCGGCTGCTGACCCGCCCCTT
>DATMUT010000656.1:0-4033 GCA_035563755.1 Novosphingobium sp. | reverse complement strand
CCCAACCGCAGCGTGACGGGCCGCAACGCCGCGCGCGGCATCGATCTGCTCGACCGGGTGATCGCTTCGGCGCGGGCCAATTCGGCCGCCGACATCGACCCGCCCTTTACCGACCCGTCCGAGGGCGATCCGGCAGGGGCCCTGTCGGTCAACCCGTTCAAGCCCGCCGCCTGACGCACAGGGAGACACCAGATGCTTGCAGCCCTGCTGTTCATGGTCGCCGCGACCCCCGATGTCCTGCCCGTTATCCACGCTGCGCCTGCCCCCACGCAAACCACGCGCGTGGGCGCGGCCTTTCAGGACGGGCCAGACCTGCCCGAGATGGTTGTCCTGCCTGCGGGCAGCTACATGATGGGCTCGACCCCCGAGGAGCACCGCCGCACCGGCGTGATCCCGCTGTTCGACAAGATGGAGGGGCCGGTCCACAAGGTGACGATCGGCTATACCTTTGCCGTGGGGCGCTATTCGGTCACTTTCGCGCAGTGGGATGCCTGCGTGGCCGATGGCGGCTGCGGCGGCTATCGGCCGGGTGACGATGGCTGGGGCCGGGGCCGCCGCCCGGTCATTCATGTGAACTACGATCAGGCCATGTCCTATGTCGCCTGGATCAGCAAGAAAACGGGCCAACATTACCGCCTGCTGTCCGAGGCCGAGTGGGAATATGCCGCGCGCGCCGGCACCACCACGCCCTATTTCTTTGGCGAGACGATCACGCCGGATGACGCCAGTTACGGCAACAACCACGACCGGACTTCGGAAGTGGGCTCTTATCCGCCCAACCGCTTTGGCCTGTACGACATGGCCGGCAACACCGCGCAGTGGACCGCCGATTGCCACCACGACAGCTTTGTGGGGGCGCCCACCGACGGGTCTGCCTGGGTCAAGGATGCCGACTGCGACAAGAGCCGCAACGTGCGCGGAGCAGGGTGGAGCCTGACCTACTGGACGCTGCACGTCTCGCAGCGCGTGGGCGACCCGCCCTCGCAGAGCAACAATCACCTGGGCTTTCGCGTGGCGCGCGACATGCCGCAAAAGTGAGCGCCCGAAGGTGGGGGGGCCTAGCGCCCCCCCGCCACATCCAGCGTGGTGCCGGTGATATAGCTGGCCTCGTCGGTCGAGAGGAACAGCACCGCATCGGCCACCTCGCGCGCGGTGCCCAGGCGGTGCATGGGCACCATCCGCACGGGGCTGTATTCCATGCCCTGCTCGTGCATGGCCATCAGATAGGGGCCGGCCAGTTCGGTATCGATGGGGCCGGGGGCCACGGCGTTGATGGTAATGCCCGCATCGGCCAGTTCGATGGCCAGCGCCCGCACAAAGCCGATAACCCCAGCCTTGGCCGTGGAATAGGGCGAGGCGCCGGCGTAGAACGCATTCCACACCGTGCCGTTGCGCGCGCCCGAGGACAGGCACACGATCCGCCCGCCGCCGCGCGCCGTCATGCCCGGCACCGCCGCGCGCGTGCACAGGAACATCGAGCGCAGCGAAAGCGTCATGGTGTGGTCCCAGTCGGCCACGGACAGGTCGGTGATGCGCCCCGAGCGGCCGCCCCCCACATTGTTGACCAGCACATCGACAGGGGCAAAATCGGCGGCGGCGGCAAACATTTGCGCAACGGCAGCCTCATCCGTCACGTCGCAGGGCAGCACCAGGTGGCGCGCCCCTATTTGCGCCAGCAGCGCGGCGGTTTCGGCCAGCCTTGCCTCGTCGCGGTCGGCCAGCATGACCTGCGCGCCTTCCTCGGCCATGCGCAGGGCGGTGGCCCGGCCGATGCCAAGGCCCGCGCCCGTAATCAGCGCCCCCTTGCCGGCAAGGCGCAGGCCCGTGGCGCGCGAAGGGGCGGGGAAGGGGGCGGGCGGGATTGGCGTGTTGCTCATGGCGCGCAGGCTAGCGGGCCGGGGCGCGGGCCGGGCGGGGCGACCTGCGCCCTATCCGCCATGCGGAACGCGGCGGGGGCCTTGTTGCCTGCGCGCGCCGGGCTTGCGCAGGCTGGCGGGCGAAGGGGGGCACCATGATCGCTCTGGACAATGGATTTGAGGAAGTGGTCGGCATCGTTGCCGACGTCGAGGCCAGCGCCGCGCGCCTGATGGCCGCCACCGGCTATGTCGAGATCGCGCGCGGGGCGGTGGATGCCGGCGCGCTGGCGCTGCTGGGCATGGCCGGGCGTCCGGCGCGAGAGGTGCTGATCGGGCACCGCGACGTGGCGCGCGGGCGTATCCGCCTGATCGCGCTCGACGGCGAGGCCGCGCCGCTGGCGCGCGATGGCGCGCAGGCGTGGGACACGGGCGGCATTTTCGACATCAACCTGCGCGCGCTGGGCGGCAATGCGCCGATTGAACGGCTGCACCGCCGCCTGGGCGATGCCGGCTATCTGGCCCATGCGCCCATCACCGACTGGGATTTTGGCCCTCTGGCGGTGCGCGAAGTGGTGGAAAGCGATGCCGATGGCCTGTGTATCGCCCTGATGGAGCGCGTTCGCCCGCCGCTGGCCGGTTACGAGGGCGTGTCCGGCCCGGCCAGCTGGGTGTTCAATTCAACGCAGGTGGTGGCCGATTTTGATGCCGCGCGCCGGTTTTACCGCGATGTGCTGGGCTGGCTGCCGGTGCAGGAAACCGAAGGCCCTGTGGCGCAGGCGTCCGGCGTGAACTGCATGGGGCTGCCGGTGGGGCTGGCGGCCGGGCTGACCATGCGGATCGGCATCTATCACCCGGCCGGGCGCATGGAAGGTTCGGTCGAGATCATCGGCTTTGGCATGAAAACGCTTGATTTTTCGGCCAGTCAGCCACCCATGCGTGGCTGGGCCTCGCTGCGTTTCCCGATGAGTGACATCGATGGTTTCGCGCAGAAGGCGCGCGAGGCCGGCTGCGCCATTATCGGCCCGATCGAGGCGGAGTGGCGCCCGCATGGCCGCACCCGCGCTGTGGCTGCCATCACGCCCTGGGGCGCGCGGGTCGAAGCGTTTGAAATGCAGGCCGGCGCCTGAAGGGGAGGGACGAGGGGGCATAAAGCCCCCTCGCGCGCTCAGGCAACCAGCGTTTCGAGGAAGGCGATCGCTTCGGCTTCGCTCACCACGTCGGCATATTTGGCGTTCATGTCGAACAGGTTGGCTTCGTGCGGGGCGCTGTGGCGGTCGCCGCAGGCATCGGCGATGACGGCGGTCTTGAAGCCGTGGCTCATCGCATCGACGCAGGAGGCGCGCACGCAGCCCGAGGTGGTCAGCCCGGTCAGGAACACGCTGTCCACGCCCATGGCGGTCAGCGTGCTGGCCAGCGAGGTGCCAAAGAAGGCGCTGGGATATTGCTTCGAGATGACGACCTCGTCCTCGGCCGGCTCGAGGCCAGGGCCCCAGGCGCTCATCGGGTGGCCCTTGACGAAATAGCGCAAGGGAGCTGCCTTCTCGAAGAAGCGGCCGCCATCGATGCCGCCCTGATGATAGACCACATTGGTCAGGAACACCGGCACGCCCGCCTTCTTGGCCACTTCGCGCACGCGCAGCGCCGACTGCAGCGAGGCCACGATCGGGTCGCCACCATACAGGTCGCAGTCAGGCTCGAAATAGCCCTGGCAGAAGTCGATCATGATGAGCGCCGGCTTTTTGCCGAAGCCCACGCGGGTGTTGTAGGCGCGCTTGTAGTTCTCGAGCAGGTCATCGCTCATGCTTGGGTGTCCTTCAGGGGGTAGAGCCAGGGCTGCACGGCGTGCTGCGCCGTTTCAAACGCGTCGATATGCCCGGCGAACTGGTTGAGCAAGACCGCCGTTTCGTCCCAGCCATTCAGCAGCGCCAGCTTGCGCTCCTCGGCAATGTCGAAATGGATGGGCGGCTGGTTGCCATAGGTCAGCGTCTGTTCGGGCAGGTCGATGGTGAAGCTTTGCCCCGCCTGGGCCGCTGCCATCACCGGTGCGATCTGCTCGGGCGGCAGGGTGATGGGCAGGATGCCGTTGCGCTGGCAATTGGCGTGGAAGATCTCGCCAAAGCCGGGGGCGATCACGCAGCGCACGCCCATGCCGTGAATGGCCCACACCGCCTGCTCGC
>DATMUT010000655.1:0-11790 GCA_035563755.1 Novosphingobium sp. | reverse complement strand
CGGCCAAGGCCCGCATGCGCGTGGTCGAACTGCTGCGCGAGGCGCTGGCCAATGGCCGGGCCGAGGTGGACCGCCGGCTGGTGCAGCGCCCCGGCGCCGGCCACGATTGCGCCGAGGCGCAGGCTTTCCTGATCGACCAGCTGCTGCGCATCATCCACGATCATGTGGTGGCCGACGTTTACCCCGCCAGCAACCGCTCGACCGGCGAGCGGCTGACGATCATGGCCGTGGGCGGCTATGGCCGGGGCGAGATGGCGCCCCATTCCGACGTTGACGTGGCCTTCCTCACCCCCGGCAAGCAGACGCACTGGTGCGAGCAGGTGATCGAGGCGATGCTCTATTTCCTGTGGGATCTGGGGCTGAAGATTGGCCACTCCAGCCGCAGCCTCGACGAGATGGTGCGCATGTCGAAGGGCGACATCACCATCTGCACCGCCATGCTCGAGGGGCGCTATGTGTGGGGCGACCAGGCGCTGTTCGACGAGGCGCGCCGCCGCTTCTTTGCCGAGGTGGTAGCCGGCACCGAGCGCCAGTTCGTCACGCAAAAGCTGGCCGAGCGCAACGAGCGGCACAAGCGGCTGGGCGATTCGCGCTATGTGGTCGAGCCTAATGTGAAAGAGGGCAAGGGCGCCCTGCGCGACCTGCACACGCTCTACTGGATCGGCAAATACCAGTACAAGGTGCGCGAGCCGGCCGAGCTGGTCGATGTCGGCCTGTTCAGCGCCGAGGAATACCGCGCCTTCCGCCGCGCCGAGAATTTCCTGTGGGCGGTGCGCTGCCACCTGCACGCCATCACCCGCCGCGCCGAGGACCGCCTGACCTTTGACATGCAGCGCCAGGTGGCCGCGCGCATGAACTTTTCCGACCGCCCCGGCAAAAGCGCGGTCGAGCGGTTCATGCAATACTTCTTCCTGCAGGCCAAACAGGTGGGCACGCTGACCGGCGTGTTCCTGGCGCAGATGGAGGAACAGGCCGACCGCAAGGTCAAGCGCGGCTTCTTTGCCGGGCTTCGCACCCGCCCGCGCAGCTACAAGGGCTACACCATCTCGCACGGGCGCATCGCCAGCCCGTCCGACAACTGGTTCATCCAGGACCCCATCCGCCTGCTCGAAATCTTCGTTCTGGCCGATACCGAGGGGTTCGAGATCCACCCCGAAACCATGCGCCAGATCACCCGCGATGCGCGCGCCATCGACAATGTGCGCCGCGACCCGCGCGCCAACGCCCTGTTCATGGACCTGCTGACCAGCCGGCACGACCCCGAAACCGTGCTGCGCTGGCTGAACGAGGCAGGCGTGTTTGGCCGTTTCGTGCCCGAATTCGGCCGGGTGAACGCGCAGATGCAGTTCGACATGTACCACCACTACACGGTCGACGAGCACACCATTCGCGCCATCGGCCTGCTGGCCCGCATCGAGAAGGGCGAGCTGGCCGAGGACCATCCGCTGGCCAGCGTGCTGATGGGCAAGATCCATTCGCGCCGCACGATCTACACCGCCGTGCTGATGCACGACATCGCCAAGGGGCGAGGCGGCGATCATTCCATTCTGGGCGCCGAGATCGCGCTCAAACTGTGCCCGCGGCTGGGGCTGACCGAAGAGGAAACGGCCACCGTCAGCTGGCTGGTGCGCCAGCATCTCATCATGAGCGCCACCGCCTTCAAGCGCGATCTGGCCGACTGGAAGACGATCACCGATTTCGTTGCCGTGGTCGAATCGCGCGAGCGGCTGCGCCTGCTCACCCTGCTCACCATCGTCGACATTCGCGCGGTGGGGCCGGGCGTGTGGAACGGCTGGAAGCGCCAGTTGCTGCACGAACTCTACACGCTGGCCGAAGAGCGCCTGCGCCTTGGCCATGTCGAGCGCCACCGCGCCGAGCGCATTGCCGCCAAGCAGGAGGCTGTAACCGAATTGCTGGCCGCGCAAGGTCGCCCCGATCTGGTCGCCCAGCATGGCGGACAGTTCACCGACGCCTACTGGATTGCCGAACCGGCCGATGTGATCGCCCTCAACCTGGCCCAGCTGGCCGAGACCGAGAGCGCGCCGCTGACCGTGACCACCACCTATGACGAGGCCCGCGCGGCAACGATGGTGATGGTGATCGCGGCCGACCATCCGGGCCTGTTCTATCGCATCGCCGGCGGCATTCACCTGGCTGGCGGCAACATTATCGACGCGCGCATTCACACCACCCGCAGCGGCACCGCGGTCGACAATTTCCTGGTGCAGGACCCGCTGGGCCGCCCCTTTTCCGAAGACAGCCAGCTGGCCCGGCTGAAAACCGCGATTGGCGACGCGCTGGCCAACCGGGTCAAGCTGGTACCGCAGTTGGCCGCGCGCCCGCTGGCCCGCCCCCGCGCCGAAGCCTTCGAGGTGCGCCCGCGCGTGGAGTTCGACAATGACGCCTCGAACCGCTTCACCGTGGTCGAGATTTCGGCGCGCGACCGGCCGGCGCTGCTCAACCGTCTGGCGCGCGCGCTGTTCGAATCGCGCCTTATCGTGCATTCCGCGCACATCTCGACCTATGGCGAGCGGGCGGTCGACACCTTCTATGTGACCGACCTGTTCGGCACCAAGGTCGATGGCACGACGCGCCTGCGCGCGGTGGAAAAGCGCCTGCTCGAGGCGGCCTCGGAAGAAGGGGCCGATGTGACCGCGTAAGGCAGGCCTAGCCCCGCAGCCGCGCCAGCACCTGCTTTGCGCCGATGAGCGGCAGCAGCGCGCCCATGTCGGGGCCATGCTCGCGGCCTGTCAGCGCCAGGCGCAGCGGCAGGAACAGCGCCTTGCCCTTGCGCCCTGTCGCCGCTTTCAGCGCGCCGGTCAGCTGCTGCCAAGGCTGCGCGGCCCAGTCGAGCGTTTCGGCCAGGCGCGCCGCCTCGGCCAGAAAGGCCGCCGTTTCGGCATCAGGCGCGGGGGCCACCACCGGCCCGGTGATCACCTCCCACCACTGGCCAGCCTCGGCAATGGTGGCGATGTTGGGCCGGATCGCCTCCCAGGCGGCCTGCGCGCGGGCGTCGGCGGCCATGGCAGGCGGCAATTGCCCGGCCACCCGCTCGAACGAAAGGCGGTGCAGAACCGCTGCGTTCACCCGCGCCAGCTCCGCCTCGTCGAAACGCGCCGGGGCGCGGCCAAAGCGTGACAGGTCAAACGCGGCCAGCAACGCCTCGGTGTCGAGCGCCGGATCGACCGGATCGCTGGTGCCCAGCCGCGCCAGCAGGCTGATGATCGCCTCGGGCTCGATGCCGGCCTCGCGCATTTCGGCCACACCCAGCGAACCCAGCCGCTTCGAGAGCTTGCCCTCGGCCCCCGTCAGCAGCGCGGTATGTGCCAGCGCGGGCACCGCCGCGCCCAGCGCGAGAAACATCTGCACCTGCGTGGCGGTGTTCGACACATGGTCCTCGCCGCGCAGGATCTGCGTGACGCCCATGTCGATATCGTCGATCACCGAAGGCAGCATGTAAAGCCACGAGCCATCGGCGCGGCGGATGACCGGGTCCGACATCTGCGCCGGGTCGAAATGCTGGGGCCCGCGCACGCCATCGGTCCAGCTAATGGGCTGGCCATGGTCGAGCAGGAAACGCCAGTGCGGCGCCTCGCCGGCAGCTGCCTTGGCGGCATGGTCCGCCTCGGTCAGCTTCAGCCCGGCGCGGTCGTAGATGGGCGGCAGGCCGCGGCCCAGCTGCACCTTGCGCTTCAGCTCCAGCTCCTGCGCGCTTTCGTAGCAGCGATAGACGCGCCCGGCCGCCACCAGCCGCGCAAACTCGCGCTCGTACAGCGCGCCGCGCTGCGACTGGCGCACCTCGCTCTCGGGCGTCAGCCCCAGCCAGGCCAGATCGGCGCGGATCCCCTCAACATAGTCCTCGCGGCTGCGGGCGGTATCGGTGTCGTCGATGCGCAGCAGGAAGCGCCCGCCGCCAGCACGCGCCAGCATCCAGTTATGCAGGGCCGTGCGGATGTTGCCGATATGCAGCAGCCCCGTGGGCGAGGGCGCGAAACGTGTCACGATGGTCATGACCCTTGCGGTTAGTCGCGCAAAGGCCGCCCGTCAAACCGCAAGTCGCCCCGGCCCGCGCCCGTAATGCGTGTGTTATGCGACAGAAAAGGCGGCCAATTAACTCTAGTTTCAGCAATGTTTTTTAGAAAAACGGTCATGCGTCCGCTCCAGCCCTTTCGCGTAGCCATACCCTTCTCGACACCTTCGTCGGTGCGCGATGCCTATGCGCTGGCACAATACCGATCGCTCTCGGCGCAGGTGCCGCTGGGCTATGCCGCACTCATGCCTATTGCGCTTTCGGCCATGTGGATCGGGGCGCCCGGCGCGCCCTTCTGGCTGCGCCTGGGCCTGCCGGCCGGGGTCTGCCTGTTCAGCCTGATCCGCCTGATTATCTGGATCAACCGCCCGGCCAGCATCGAGGACCCCGCGCGGGCGCGGCGCATGATCGCCAGTTCGGGCATCATCTCGACCATTCTGGCGGGCGCGGGCAGCGTGTGGTGTGCGCTCAACTGGGTGCATGCCCCGCCCCAGACGGCGGCCTATTTCCCCCTCTTCATGACGATGGCAACGCTCACGCCTGTCTTTGCGCAGGCCATGAGCGCGCCCAGCGGCTATGCCAATCTGGCTGCCGGCCTGGGGCCGATCGTGGCGATGATGGTGTGGCGTGGTGATGTGCAGGCCCGGCTGGGGGCGGTTCTGATCGTCGTGTCCGCGCTGTTTCTGGTCAACATGCTCTGGCAGCAAAAGCGCCGCTTCATCGACCTGCTGCTGCTCGAACAGGCCATGCGCGAGGAGGCCAAGACCGACCCGCTGACCGGGCTGGTCAACCGCCGGGCGCTGGCCGACCATTTCCTGATGATGGTGTCGGCCGCGCGCGAAGGCCATGCCGGCACAGGCCAGCAGGGCGAGCGGCGCCCCTCACTGATCCAGATCGATCTCGACGGGTTCAAGCCGATCAACGACGCCCATGGCCATGCCACGGGCGACATGGTGCTGCGCGAGGTGGCGGACCGACTGCGCCGCGAAGTGGGCAAGGGCGCGATGGTGTGCCGCATGGGCGGCGACGAATTTGCCGTCCTGTCGATGGCCCCCTCGGCCGCCGGCCCTCAGGAAGCGGCGCTGGGCGAAACCCAGATGCAACGCCTGCGGCGGGCCATGGCCATGCCCTTTTCCATCGCAGGCCAGCCTATCAGCATCGGCGCCAGCATAGGCTTTGCCCAATGGCCGCAAGACGGGCGCAGCCTCGAACAGCTGTCGGCCACGGCCGACCGCCGCCTTTATGGCGACAAGGCCCGGCGGCGGATTGTGCCCGCCAACATGCAGGCCGGGGCAGCCTGAGCCGTCAGGCCGTACGGAACGCCTGGCTGATGGGATAGCGCCGGTCGCGGCCGAAATTGCGCGTGCCCAGCTTGACCCCCGGCGGGGCCTGGCGGCGCTTGTATTCGGCCAGATGCAGCAGGCGCTCGATACGCATCACCGTTTCGCGCGCAAAGCCTTCGCCAACCAGCTGCTCGACGCTCTTCTCATGCTCGACCAGGCCCAGCAGGATGCCGTCCAGCACGTCATAGGGTGGCAGGCTGTCCTCGTCCTTCTGGTCGGGGCGCAGCTCGGCCGAGGGCGGCTTGGTGATGATATTCTCGGGCATGACCGGGCCGTTGGGGCCAAGGCCGATGCGCGGGCGATGGCTGTTGCGCCACTTCGACAGGGCGAAAACGGTGGTCTTGTACGCGTCCTTCAGCGGATTGTAGCCACCGTTCATGTCGCCATAGATGGTGGCGTAGCCCACGCTCATCTCGCTTTTGTTGCCGGTGGTCAGCAGCATAGGGCCGAACTTGTTCGACAGGCCCATCAGCGTCACGCCGCGAATGCGGCTCTGCACGTTTTCCTCGGCGAGATCGGGTTCGCGACCGGCGAATACGGGCGCGAACATCTCCTCGAACGCCTTGACCGCCGGCACGATCGGCACCGTGTCGTAGCGCACCCCCAGCATGTGGGCGCATTCGGTCGCATCGACCAGGCTTTCGGTGCTGGTGTAGCGGCTGGGCAGCATTACGCACCACACCTTGTCGGCGCCCAGCGCATCGACGGCAATGGCCGCGCACAGCGCCGAATCGATGCCGCCCGACAGGCCCAGCACCACGCCCGGAAAGCGGTTGCGCGTGACATAGTCGCGCAGCGCCAGCACCATGGCCGAATAGATGTCCTCGGGGTGCTGCGCCAGCTGCTCGACCTCGCCCCGGTCGCAGCGCCAGCCCGTTGCCGTGCGCGTCCAGCGGGTGAGCACCTCCTGCTCCTCCCAGTCCTTCATCTGCACCGCCAGGCTGCCATCGCCATTGACCACGAAGCTGGCGCCATCGAACACCAGCTCGTCCTGCCCGCCCACGCGGTTCAGGTAGGCCAGCGGCACCTTGGCCGAAATCGCCCGGCGCTTGGCCACGCCGTCGATGCGCAGCGCGTCCTTGTCGATCTCATACGGGCTGCCGTTCACGCACACGAACATCTCGGCGCCAAAATCGGCCAGATGCTTGCACACGTTGGGGTGCCAGATATCCTCGCAGATGGGCACGCCAATCATCGTGCCGCGAAAGATGATCGGCTCGGGCAAGGGGCCGGGCGCGAACAGGCGCATCTCGTCAAACGTGCCGTAATTGGGCAGCTCGTGCTTGAAGCGGGTGGCCGCCACCTTGCCCTGGTCGAGCAGCGCAACGCCATTGTGCAGCGCCCCATCCTGCACGAAAACGCTGCCCACCAGCATGGCCGGGCCTGCCTGCGCGGTCGCCTCGGCCAGCTTCTGCAATTCGGCCGCAGCCCGCTCGATCAGGCTGGGCTTCAGGACCAGATCCTCGGGCGGATAGCCGATCAGTTGCAGTTCGGGAAAGGCGATGAGATCGGCCCCAGCCTCAGCGCCGCGGGCGCGGGCCGCCAGCATGGCGGCGGCGTTGCCGGGCAGATCGCCAACCGACTGATTCATCTGGGCGAGGGTGATCTTGAGCGTATCGGGCATGCCCTGTGTTTAGGAGCCTGCCCCAAGCCGGGTCAATCCCTCGCGGGCCAAGCCTATTCTGCCAGCGACCAGATCATGCGTATGCCAAAGGCCGAGGCGTTCTCGCCGGCGATCTCGACGCAGCGGGCGCTTTCGAACATGTCGAACAGGCGCGGATCGATGTCGGGCGCGCCCGATTTTTCAAGGGCGCGGGCCATCTGCAATTGCGCCTCGCAGGCGGCCTGCGTGGCATATTCGCCATCAAGCACGGCAGCCGCAGCGTGGGCATCCCATGCGCCGGCAACGAAGGCGGCCGGTTCATCAGCCGGCGGCTCGGAAACGGGCGGCGCCGGCGCAGGCTCTGCGGCCAGCGCCGGCGCGGCCAGGCACAAGGCCAGGCCAGCCAGCAAGGCGCGCGCGCTCATGGCCGCACCCGCGCGCCGGGGGCAGGCTCATCGGCTCTGGCCAGATCGACACCCGGCGCCGGCCGGGCAAAACAGGCCGACAGCGCCGCCTCGCCGCCATAGGCACCGAGCAGCCTTTGCGCTTCGGCCCGCAGGCGCCCGGCATCGATCGGCCAGCCGATATCCGCATCGCGCCGGCTTTTGGGAAACACGATATAGGCAATGCGCCCCGCCGGCAGGCCAGCGCCATTGCGCGGGTTGGGCGCGTCGCCGCCCAGCGCCTGCCAAAAGGCCACCGAGGCCTCGCCCAAAGGCTCGACCGGGCCTTCATCGGCAATGACAAACGGGGTTGTGCGGCCATTGGACAGGTTAATGGCAAAACCAATGTCGCCCATGCCGCCCATGCCCCGCGTGCGGTAGATGGGCGCGGGCAAAACCACATAGGGCACCTGCGCCGCGTTCACATAGCTGAGCGGGCTTTGCACGCCGGCATAGGCCGTGTTGCGCAGCGAGGTCATCGAGACATAATAGCCCGCCCAAGGCCCCGAGGACTGCACATAGGGTTTGCCCCCCGACGCCGGATCGCGCACCAGCACCGTGTGCCACCAGTCAGAGCCGGGAAAGCCCGCGCTTGCCAGACAATCAAGACCATAGCCATTGTCGGGGCATTGGGCTCCATGCCCGCTGTCGTCGGGGTGATAGGCGTTGGGCGCCCCATCGGCATCGATCAGCTTGGTGTCGGCGGCAAACATATAGGCCGCCGGCAGCCCCTCCGAGGGGCGAGAGCGAAGCACCTTGGCGCCCAGATAATCGAAATGCGCGCTGCTTGCGCAAGGGGGCTGAGCCCGTTGGGGCTTGGCCGCCTGGGCTGACGCGCCAGGGGCAGCCCATATGGCGCCAATGGCGGCAACCCACGAAATCATCCGCCCACGCGGAGGGAAAAGGAACATTGTCTCCTGCCTGGCAACTGCATCTGGTTAATAAATTCACGAGGCCGCGCGCGGTTCCTGCCCCGCCACAAAGCACAAACCCCGCCGGATATGCTCCGGCGGGGTCGTGTTGTTGCGTGGCGCGGATGCGCCCGGTGGCAGGGCCTTATTCGGCCTCGTCACCCTTCAGCAGGTAGTCGGCCGCATCGGCGTCGAGACCGTGCGTCTCGCCTTCCATCGGCGCCAGCGGGTCGACCAGACCAGCAGCCTCAGGCCCCTGCTCCAGTTCGGCCGCATGCTCCTCGGCGGCGGTGGCCGGCGCGATCAGGTGCTCCTGCAGCTTGCGATAGGAAGCGCGCAGGGCCGCATCGCGCGACGAGGCCGTCACGCGCATACGGTTCATGCCCGCACCCGTGCCCGCCGGGATCAGACGCCCGACGATCACGTTCTCCTTCAGGCCGATCAGCGAGTCCTTCTTGCCCTCGACGGCCGCCTGCGTGAGCACGCGGGTCGTCTCCTGGAACGAAGCCGCCGAGATGAACGAACGCGTCTGCAGCGAGGCCTTGGTGATGCCCAGCAGCACCGGCTTGCCCTCAGCCTTGCGCTGGCCTTCGGTCAGCTTGGCGTTGGTCTCGTTCATTTCCTCAAGGTCAACCTGCTCGCCCGGCAGCAGGGTGGTGTCGCCACCATCGGTGATCTCGACCTTCTGCAGCATCTGGCGAACGATCACCTCGATGTGCTTGTCGTTGATCTTCACGCCCTGCAAGCGATAGACTTCCTGGATTTCGGCAACGAGGTATTCGGCCAGAGCCTCAACGCCCATCACTTCCAGAATGTCGTGCGGGTTGGGCGAGCCCGAGATCAGGTTGTCGCCCTTCTTGACCCAGTCGCCTTCCTGAACGTCGATCACCTTGCTCTTGGGGATCAGGTACTCAACGGTCTCGCCTTCCTCGGGAACGATCGCGATCTTGCGCTTGGCCTTGTAGTCGCGCACGAACTCGATGCGGCCCGAGATCTTGGCGATGATCGCATTGTCCTTGGGGATGCGCGCCTCGAACAGCTCGGCCACACGCGGCAGACCGCCGGTGATGTCGCGCGTCTTGGCGGCTTCGCGGCTGGCGCGGGCCACAACGTCGCCCGATTCCACGAACTGCCCATCCTCGACCGAAAGCGTGGTGCCCGGCGCCAGCATGTAGCGTGCCGCCTCGCCCGAAGCCTCGTCCAGCAGCGTCAGGCGAGGACGCAGGTCCTCCTTCTTGCTGCGGCTGGTCGAGCGGTTCTCGGTGATGATGCGCTGGGTGATACCCGTCGCCTCGTCGACCTGCTCGGTCAGCGTGCGGCCGTCGATCAGGTCCTGATACTTCACCACACCCGACTTTTCGGTGATGATCGGCGTGGTGAACGGGTCCCACTCGGCCAGGCGTTCGCCCTGCTTCACGGTTGCGCCGGTCTTGTGCAGCAGGTGCGTACCATAAGGCACGCGGTGCATGGCGCGCTCGCGGCCATCGGTGTCGATCAGCGCGATTTCGCCATTGCGGGCCAGCGAGAGCAGACGCCCGCGCTTGTCGACGATGGTGGGGATGTCGCGATATTCGACGTGACCGTCGCACAGCGCTTCCAGGTTCGACTGCTCGTTCACCTGCGCCGCGCCACCGATGTGGAACGTACGCATGGTCAGCTGCGTGCCCGGCTCACCGATCGACTGCGCGGCGATAACGCCCACAGCCTCACCGATGTTGACCGGCGTACCGCGGGCCAGATCGCGGCCGTAGCAGGTCGCGCAAACGCCCTGCTCCGCCTCGCAGACCAGCGGGCTGCGAATGCGAGCCGACTGGGTGCCGGCAGCCTCGATCCGGGCAACGCCCGCCTCGTCGAGCAACGTGCCCTTGGGCACGATCACGGTGCCGTCCTTGGCGATGATGTCCTCGGCCAGGGTACGGCCCAGGATACGCTCGCCAAGCGAGGCGATGGTCGAACCGCCCTGCACGATCGCGCGCATTTCCAGCGCCCGCTCGGTGCCGCAGTCGGGCACGATCACCACGCAGTCCTGCGACACGTCGACCAGACGGCGGGTCAGGTAACCCGAGTTTGCCGTCTTGAGCGCGGTATCGGCCAGACCCTTACGAGCGCCGTGAGTCGAGTTGAAGTATTCAAGAACGGTCAGACCTTCCTTGAAGTTCGAGATGATCGGCGTCTCGATGATCTCGCCCGACGGCTTGGCCATAAGACCACGCATACCGGCCAGCTGCTTCATCTGGGTCGGCGAACCACGCGCGCCCGAGTGGCTCATCATGTAGATCGCGTTGATCGGCTTCTGCCGGCCGGTCGCCTCGTCGATGGGCGAGCTCTTGAGCTCTTCCATCATCGCGGCGGCCACCTGGTCGCCGCAACGGCTCCAGGCGTCGATCACCTTGTTGTACTTTTCCTGCTGCGTGATCAGGCCGTCCTGATACTGCTGCTCGTAGTCGGCCACCAGCTCCTTGGTCTCGTTGACCAGCGCATCCTTGCTGTCGGGGATGATCATGTCATCCTTGCCGAACGAGATGCCCGCCTTGAACGCGTGGCGGAAGCCAAGGCTCATGATGGCGTCGGCGAACAGCACCGTGTCCTTCTGGCCGGTGTGACGGTAGACCTGATCGATCACGTCACCGATTTCCTTCTTGGTCAGAAGGCGGTTGACGATCTCGAAGGGCACCTTGTGGCTCTTGGGCAGGCACTCGCCGATCAGCATGCGGCCCGGCGTCGTTTCAAAACGCTTGAGGTACTGCTTGCCGTTCTCGTCGGTCTGCGGGACGCGGGCGATGACCTTCGAGTGCAGCGTCACGGCCTTGGCCTCGAGCGCCTGATGCACCTCGGCCATGTCGGCCAGCAGCATGTTCTCGCCCGGCTCGCCGGCGCGGTCCATCGAGAGGTAATAGATGCCCAGCACCATGTCCTGCGAGGGCACGATGATCGGCTTGCCGTTCGCAGGGGACAGGATGTTGTTGGTCGACATCATCAGCACGCGCGCTTCCAGCTGGGCCTCAAGGCTCAGCGGAACGTGAACGGCCATCTGGTCACCGTCAAAGTCGGCGTTGAAGGCCGAGCAGACCAGCGGGTGCAGTTGGATCGCCTTGCCCTCGATCAGCACGGGCTCGAACGCCTGAATGCCCAGACGGTGCAGCGTGGGCGCACGGTTGAGCATGACGGGGTGCTCGCGGATCACCTCGTCCAGGATGTCCCAGACTTCCTTGCGCTCCTTCTCGACCCACTTCTTGGCCTGCTTCAGGGTCATGGAGAGACCCTTGGCGTCCAGACGCGCGTAGATGAACGGCTTGAACAGTTCGAGCGCCATCTTCTTGGGCAGGCCGCACTGGTTGAGCTTGAGTTCGGGACCGATGACGATGACCGAGCGGCCTGAATAATCCACGCGCTTGCCCAGGAGGTTCTGACGGAACCGCCCGCCCTTGCCTTTGAGCATGTCGGACAGCGATTTGAGCGA
>DATMUT010000654.1:0-3347 GCA_035563755.1 Novosphingobium sp. | reverse complement strand
TCGACATCGACACGCGCCGTATTGCCGAGCTGGAAACCGGCCACGACCGCACCGGCGAGATCGACAGCCCTCGCATGAAGGCCAGCGATCTGGCGCTGACGGCAGACCCGGCCACCTGCCCGCCGGCCGATTTCTACATCGTGACCGTGCCCACCCCCATCGACGGCGCCAACCGCCCCGACCTGCGCATGGTCGAGGCGGCGAGCCGCACCGTGGCGGCGATGCTGCCGGCTGCTGTCGCGCAGGGGCGCGTGCCGGTGGTGGTGTACGAATCGACCGTCTATCCCGGCGTGACCGAGGAGGTCTGCGCGCCGATCCTCGAAGCCGGATCGGGTCTGGTGTGTGGCCGCGACTTCTTCCTGGGCTACAGCCCCGAGCGCATCAATCCGGGCGACCGCGAGCATACGATCGACAAGATCACCAAGGTCGTCTCGGGCCAGACGCCCGAGGTGCTGGACCGGGTCGCCGCGCTGTATGCGGCTGTCACCAGCGGCGGCGTGCACCGCGCCGCCAGCATCAAGGTGGCCGAGGCCGCCAAGGTGATCGAGAACGCCCAGCGCGACATCAACATCGCCTTCATGAACGAGATCGCGCAGATCTTCTCGCGCATGGACATTTCGGTGTGGGACGTGCTGGCGGCCGCGCGCACGAAATGGAACTTCCTGCCTTTCGCGCCGGGTCTGGTCGGCGGGCACTGCATTGGCGTTGACCCCTATTACCTGTCGCACCGGGCCGAGCAGCTGGGCCTTGACCCGCGGGTGATCCTCTCGGGGCGCGGCATTAACGACAGCATGGCCGGATGGGTGGCCCGCGAACTGCACAAGCTGCGCGGCGGCAAGCCGGGCAGTGTGCTGATGCTGGGCCTGACCTTCAAGGAGAACATCCCCGATCTGCGCAATTCCAAGGTGGCCGATCTGGTCACGGCGCTGGGCCGGCTGGGCCATGGCGTTGCGGTGCACGACCCTCATGCCGATGGCGAGGAGGCGATGCATGAATATGGCATTCCGCTGGTGCCCGATGCGCTCGATCGCAGCTATGATCTGGTCGTGCTGGCCGTGCCGCACCGCGAGTATCTGGCGATTGCCGGCGATGACTGGCGCGCCCGGCTGAACGATGGCGGTTCGCTGGCCGATCTGAAAGGCGTGCTGGGCAAGGCTGCTGACTGGACGCTATAGGCACCAGTCATGCGCCGGGGCGCTGGCATCCTGCGCCAGCCCCTCGGCCACCAGCACCGCGCCGATCGCGCCATTGCCGCGCATGATCCGGGCGGTGCCTTGCGGCGCAGGCTCGATGCGGAAGGCGCCGGCATTGAGCAACACGATCAGCCGCCGCATCGCCTTGCGCCCCATGGCCCGCTCGTGCGCGCATCGGGGCGAGGCCATGTCGGGCACCCTTATGCCGGCAATGCGCAGCGCCGCGCCCTGATAGTGAAGCCTCGCGCCATCGACCACGCAGCTGGCCTGCAGCGCTTCGCGGCAGGGCAGGAATTGCGCCTGCTCGTGGTCCTGCGCGCCGGCGGTCATTTGCCCGGCGGCAAAGCCGGCGGGGCTGCGCCATTCCCGCAACCAGGCCGGCCCGCGCGTGACCGCCACCATCAGCACAAACAGGGCCAGAACCACGGCGACCACATGCGCCATGCCCAGCGGGCGGCGCTTGCGCTGATCGGGCGATGCGGCCCATTCCTCGTCCCAGTCGCCGCTCACCGCCCGGCCTAGAGCGAGAGGAACAGGCCGGCCAGCGCCGCGCTCATCAGGTTCGACAGGCTGCCGGCCACCAAAGCCTTTACCCCCAACCGCGCGATCAGTGGCTTTTGCCCCGGCGCCAGGCTGCCGGTCACGGCCATCTGGATGGCGATCGAGCTGAAGTTGGAAAAGCCGCAAAGGGCAAAGGTGATGATCGCCACCGTCTGGCGCGACAGGTCGTGCGCCTTGCCCAGATCGATGAAGGCGACAAATTCGTTGAGCACGATCTTGGTGCCGAACATGCCGCCCGCCCGGCATGCCTCGGCCCAGCTGGGCGCGCCCAGCAGCGAGAAGACCGGCGCAAAGACATAGCCCAGCACCTGCTGGAACGAGAGGTCGCCATGGCCAAACAGGCCGCCGACCCAGCCCACCATGCCATTGGCCAGCGCCACCAGCGCCACAAAGGCCAGCACCATGGCGCCCACCGCCACGGCCAGTCGCACGCCGGTCTGCGCGCCCTCGCTGGCGGCCATGATGATGTTGGCGGGGCGTTCGTCTTCCATGCCCACGGGGGTGATGGGGGGCTCGTCGGGCTCGCTGTGGCTGCCGGCAGGGTCGGGCATGATCGTTTTGGCCATGACGATGCCGCCCGGCGCCGACATGAAAGCGGCCGCCACCAGATAGTCGATGCGGATGCCCATGCTGGCGTAGGCCGCCAGAATGGTGCCGGCAACGCCCGCCATGCCCACCGTCATCACGCAGAACAGCTGGCTGGGCGTGAGCGCGGCCAGATAGGGCCGGATCACCAGCGGCGCCTCGGACTGGCCGACAAAGATGTTGCTGGCCGCGCACAGCGATTCGATGCGCGAAAGCCCCGTCACCTTTTCCAGCGCGCCGCCGATGAAGCGGATGACCAGCGGCATGATGCGCAGGTAATACAGGATCGAGATGAGCGCGGCGAAGAAGATGATGACCGGCAGCGCCGAGATGACAAAGCTGGCCCCGCCGATCTCGGGCTTTGCCAGCGGGCCGAACAGGAAATCGACCCCCGCGTGGGCATAGCCCAGCAGGCTGGACACCCCGCCTGCGACTACCTGCAGCGCGGCATTGCCCGCCGGCACATAGAGCACCAGCGCGGCAAAGCCGGCCTGCAGCGCAAAGGCGGCCCCTACCACGCGCGGCCGTATCGCCCGCCGGTTCGAGGACAGCGCCACCGCAATGGCGAAAATCAGCAGCATTCCCAATAGGCTGTAGGCAATATGCACGTTGCTGTGTGTCCCTCGTGGCCGGGCTGGGTGCGTGTGCCGGCGTGTCGGGCGGGCATCGTAAACACCCCTCGCGCCCGCGTCGAGGGGGCCGCTTGTGCCTTCCGCGCTTGCGGCGCGCGCCCGCAGGCGATAGGCGCTCTGCCAGAACCGCAGGATCATTCTTCGAGGAACCCCCATGACCGACATCGCAGCCCTTTCCGCCGCCATCGAAGCCGCGTGGGACGCGCGCGACACCGTGACCCCTGCCAGCGACGATGTGCGCGTTTCGGTGGAGGCGGCGCTGGCGCTGCTCGATTCGGGCGCGGCGCGCGTGGCCGAGAAGGTCGACGGCGAGTGGGTCGTCAACCAGTGGCTCAAGAAGGCGGTGCTGCTCTCCTTCCGCCTGAACGACAATGGC
>DATMUT010000653.1:0-3521 GCA_035563755.1 Novosphingobium sp. | reverse complement strand
GGCCACACCAGCGGGCATGTGCTGCGCATGATGGCCGGCCCCGAAATCGCGGTGTCCAATCTCGATGCGGCGCTGTTCTCGGACCTGCTCTCGGGCATGCAGCGCGCCGGCATCGACCTGTCGGCGCAAGACAAGGCCAGCCTCGGGCGCAGACACCTCGACGGGGTCTTGCAACTGCTCGGCCTGCCCCTGCTCGCCAAGGAATAGGCGCCGCTCAGTCGATGAACAGCAGCGCCGGATGCTCGAGCAGACGCTTGACCTTTTGAATGAACAGGGCCGCGTCATGGCCATCGACAATGCGGTGATCGAAGGAGCTAGACAGGTTCATCACCTTGCGCATCGCCACGAAGGGGCCTTGCACCACCGGCCGCTCGACCAGCCGGTTGGGGCCAATGATCGCCACTTCGGGCGGATTGACCAGCGGCGTTGTGGCCACGCCCCCCAGCGCCCCCAGCGATGTGATCGTGATCGTCGAACCACCCAGCTCCTCGCGGCGCGCAGTCCCCTGACGGGCGGCCCCGGACAGTCTGGCCAACTCGCGCGCGCAGGCCCTTATGCCCAGCTGCCCGGCATTGCGGATAACAGGCACCATCAGCCCCGCCGGGGTCTGCACCGCCACCCCCACATGCACTGCGGCAAATTGGCGCAGAACGCCCGTTTCGCCATCATAATGCGCGTTGATCTGCGGAAACTCGGGCAAGGCACGGGCCAGCGCGCGGATGAAAAAGGGCAGCAGGGTCAGCTTCTCCTCCCCTTGCGCGTTCAGCTCGCGGCGCAGCGCGTCCAGCTCGGTCAGGTCGCATTCCTCGACATAGGTGATCTGGGGAATGTGCCGGTGGGCCTGCTCCAGCCGCTCGGCAATCTTGCGACGCAGGCCAGTGATGGCGATCTCGGTTACCCCGTCGCGCGGGGTTTCCTGCAAAGCGGCGCGCGGCGCTTCAGGCCCCCGGAGCGCTGCGGCATGGGCATCCAGATCCTCGGGCGTGATGCGCCCGCCCGGCCCGGTGCCGGCAACCTGCGCCAGATCGATACCCAATTCGCGCGCATGATGGCGGGTTGCAGGCGCCGCCAGGGGCGCGCTGGCGGCAGGATCGGCCTCGACCGCCGTGGCGTCCCCCGCCACCTCGATCTCGACCAGAACCGCGCCCACCGCTCGCCGCTCGCCCACGGCGCCGTGAATGGCCACCACCCTGCCCTCGACCGGCGATGTCATGTCGACTGTTGCCTTGTCGGTCATCACGTCGACCAGGCTCTGGTCCTCGCGCACCATATCGCCGGGCTTGACGTGCCAGCCGGTGATTTCGGCCTCGGCAATGCCTTCGCCAATGTCTGGCAGGCGGAATTCATAAAGCGCCATGGTCAGTACTCCACCGCGCGGCGCAGCGCGGCCACAAGGCGCGCCGGGCCGGGAAAATAGTCCCACTCGAAGGCGTGGGGGTAAGGCGTGTCCCAGCCGGCCACCCGGTCGATGGGGGCCTTCAGGTGGTCGAAACAGCGCTCTTGCACCAGCGCCGACAATTCGCCGCCAAAGCCGCCGTAGCGCGATGCCTCGTGCAGGATCACGCAGCGCCCGGTCTTGCGCACCGAAGCCGTGATCGCCTCGATGTCGAGCGGCACAAGCGAGCGCAGGTCGATGAGCTCGCCATCCACCCCCGCCTCCTCGATGCCCGCCAGCGCCACATGCACCATCGTGCCATAGGCCAGCACCGTGACCTCGGCCCCCTCGCGCACCACTGCCGCCTTGCCCAAAGGCACGCGGTACAGGCCCGCCGGCACATCGGCCAAGGGGTGGCCGGCCCACGTCCTGAGCGGCCTGTCGTGATGCCCGTCGAAGGGGCCGTTATACAGCCGCTTGGGCTCCAGCACGATCACCGGGTCATCGTCCTCGATCGCGGCGATCAGCAGGCCCTTGGCGTCATAGGGGTTGGAGGGCACCACCGTTTTCAGCCCCACCACATGGGTAAAGATCGCCTCGGGGCTTTGGCTGTGCGTCTGCCCGCCAAAAATGCCGCCGCCATAGGGTGTGCGCACCGTCAGCGGCGCCCAGAACTCGCCGTTCGAGCGATAGCGCAGCCTTGCCGCCTCGCTGACCAGCTGGTCAAAGGCGGGCAGGATGTAATCGGCAAACTGGATCTCGACCACCGGGCGCAAGCCATAGGCCCCCATGCCGATGGCCGTGGCGATAATGCCCCCCTCGGCAATTGGCGTGTCGAAACAGCGTGTCAGCCCGTGCCAGGCCTGCAGCCCCTCGGTCACGCGGAACACCCCGCCGAAATAGCCAACGTCCTCGCCAAAGATCAGCACGTCGGGGTCGGCCCCCAGTTTCTCGTCCAGCGCATTGTTGAGCGCCTGCACCATGTTCATTTCCGGCATGGCCCTATGCCCCCATTTCGCGGCGCTGCTCGATCACGCGCCAGTCCGGTTCCTTGAACACATCCTCGAACATGGCCCCCAGCGCCGGCTTCGACTGGCCCAGCGTGCCGATGGCCTCGCCCGCGCGCACGGCAGCGCGCACCTCCTCCTCCAGCGTGGCCTGCAAAGCCGCGTGCCGTGCCTCGTCCCACTGGCCCAGAGCGACTAGGTGCCCCTTCAGCCGCGCGATGGGGTCGCCCAGCGGCCATTCCTGCGCCTCATCGGCAGGGCGGTATCGGGCCGGATCGTCGGCGCTCGAATGCGGCGCGGCGCGATAGGTGAACAGCTCGATCAGCGTCGCGCCCAGGTTGAGCCTGGCCCTTTGCGCCGCCCATTGCGTGGCCGCCCATACCGCCAGAAAATCATTGCCATCGACCCTCAGGCCCGGAATGCCATAGGCCAGCGCCTTGGCCGCAAAGGTGGTTTCGTCGGCCCCGGCAAGCCCCGAAAAGCTGGAAATGGCCCATTGGTTGTTGGTCACGCACAGGATGGCCGGCGCGCGATAGACGCTGGCAAAGGTCAGCGCCTCGTGGAAATCGCCCTCGGCGGTGGTGCCCTCGCCCACATAGCCCAGCGCGATGCGGTCATCGCCCTTGTAGGCCGAGGCCATGGCCCAGCCCACCGCATGGCCAAAGCGGCTGCCCAGATTGCCCGAGATCGAATAGAACCCATAGTCGCGCGCCGAATAGAGGATGGGCAATTGCCGCCCCCGCAGCGGATCCTGCGCGTTGGAGAATATCTGGTTGACCAGATCGATCAGCGGATAGCCCCGCGCCATCAGCCAGCCCAGCACGCGATAGGTGGGAAAGCACATGTCGCGCGCGCCAAGCATCATCGATTGCGCCACGCCAATCGCCTCCTCGCCGGTGCATTTGAGGTAAAAGCTAGTCTTGCCCTGCCGGTGCGCGCGAAACAGGCGCTCGTCAAAGGCGCGGGTCAGCATCATGGCGCGCAGGCCGCGCAGCAATGTCTCTGCGTCCAGTTGCGGGTTCCACGGCCCGATGGCGCCATGCCCCTCGTCCAGCACGCGAATGAGGCCGAAGGGCTGATCGCGCATGGTCGGCTCGGCCGCTTCGACATCGGGGCGCGGCGTTTCGCCGGCGGCGGGC
>DATMUT010000652.1:0-4314 GCA_035563755.1 Novosphingobium sp. | reverse complement strand
CCGCCATGTTGCGGCCGTGAGTGCTGGTGCGTGAACGATAATGCGGCATGGGACTGCTTTCTCAAGGGTGATGTGGTCTGGCGGGGTGCTTAACCCACTCGCGGCGGGGTGCAACCCATATTATTGCGCCCGCCCGCCCCGGGAAAGGGCGCATTTGGCCCCGGCAAGGCGGCGGGCCGCCGGGCTTGACCTTTGGCGGGTGTCTGTCGAAACAGGGTGATATGTTATCGCTCATACAGATCATCGCCCCGGTGTTCCTGCTGATCGCGCTGGGCTATGGCCTGGGGCGCGGGCAGGTGTTCAGCCCCGATCAGGTGCGCGGTTTCGGGCGGCTGGTGCTGCTGGTGGCCTTGCCGGCGCTGATTTTCAATGCCTTGGCCAACGCGCGCATGGCGACGGTATTTCGGCCTGACTATCTGCTGGTCTATGGCCTTGCCTCGCTGGGCAGTTTTGCGCTGGGCTATGGCTGGTTCCGCCGGCAGGCCGATGTGGCCACCAGTGCGGTGCGGGCATTGGGCATGAGTTGTTCGAACACCGCCTTTGTGGGCCTGCCCATCCTGACGCAATTGCTGGGGGCGGCCGCAGCCGGCCCGGTTGCGCTCAACATGCTGATCGAGAATCTGGTGATGATGCCGCTGGTCCTCGCGCTGGTCGAGGCGGGGCGCAGCCGGCACAGCCACCCGCTGCGCATGGCCAAAACCATTGCGGGCGGGCTGGTGCGCACGCCCATGCTGATCGCCATTGTGCTGGGCGGGCTGTTCTCGGTGGCGGGGTTGGCGCTGCCCGCGCCCGCGGCCAAGGCGGTGGGTATTCTGGCGGGCGCGTCGGCGCCGCTGGCGCTCATGACCATCGGTGCGAGCCTGGCCGGCGTAAGCCTGCACGGGCGGCGCGGCAGCATTGCGGCGATCACGCTGGGCAAGCTGGTGGTGCATCCGCTGCTGGTGCTGGGTGTGTTGATGCTGGTGCCGGTGGCCGATCCGCAGTTCCACATGGCGGTACTGCTGCTGGCGGCCATGCCCATGGTTTCGGTCTTTCCCATTCTGGCCCAGCGCGCCGACGATGCCGAGACGTGCAGCGCCGCGCTGCTGGTGGCAACGGTGGTGGCCTTTGTCACGCTGGTGGCGGTCATGCTGATGCTGGGCGTGCAATTGCCGCAGCGGTAAAGCGCCCTATTTCCAGCCCTGCGCCTGCGCGGCGCGTTCCTGCGTGGCATCCATCGGCGCGCCGGCGGCCATGTCCTGCGCCAGCGCCATCAACGCCGCCTCGGCCGATCCGGCCTGCCGGTAATCGCCCGAGGGGCTGTTGCCGCCTTCTCCGGGCAGCAGGTGCTGCATGCGCCAGCCATCCTGCGCATGGCAGGCAATGCCCGATGCCGAGGGGCCGGCAAACACGCGGCACACATCGGCGCCAGCGCCATCAGCCCCGGCCCGGCGGAATGTGCTCAGCACGCGAATGCCATTGCCGCTGCCCTCTTGCGCCGAGGCCAGACGCGTATCGAGCGCCTGCGCCAGATCGCCCGAGGCCAGCAGCGCGCCATTGCCGGCCACCACTGGCCCTGCGTGCCAATTGGCGCCCACGAACAGCCCCAGCACCAGCGAGGCCGCCGCGGCCATGCCCACACCCCACCAGGCCGGGCGGGCGATGCGGGCCGGCTGGCTAGCTGCCTTGCGTTCGCGCGCATCCGCGATGCTGGCCACGTTCGGGGCGGGCGGGGCCACCGAAGGCATTGGCCCGGACGTGGCCTTGCGGATCAGTTCCATCCATTCATCGGGCACAGGTTCGGCCAGCGACGGGTTGAAATGGGCGTGCAACTGCTGGCGCAGCGTGTGCTGGGCGGCAATGCGCGCGGCCAGCACCTCGTCGCTGCGCGCGGCGCGTTCCATCCGCTCGCGCGTGGCTTCGTCCAGTTCGCCGTCGACATAGGCCATGATGTCCTCGTCGGTGAAGCTCATGGTGTCTCTCCCAACTCGCGCATCAGCGCTTCGCGCCCGCGCACCAGACGTGATGTCAGCGTGCCTATGGGGCAGCCGATGATCGCGGCGGCCTCCTTGTAGGCGAAGCCCTCGACCAGCACGAGCATCACGGCCTCGCGCTGTTCGTCGGGCAGGCGGGCCATGGCGCGGGCCACATGGCCCAGCTCGGCATTGGCCTCGATGGCGTGGTGGCCGGGGGTGCCGGCGTCGGCCCCTTCTTCCTCGGGGGCAAAGGTCTGGCTGCGGCGGCTCCGCGCGCGCGCCTCGTCGATCCAGATGTTGCGCATGATCCGATACACCCATGCATCGAGCCGCGTGCCTTCCTGCCACAAATGGGCCGATTTGAGCGCGCGTTCGATCGTTGCCTGGCACAGGTCGTCGGCATCGGCGGCATCGCGGGCAATCGAGCGGGCAAAGCGCCGCAACCGCGGCAAAAGCCCTGCCAGTTCCTCGCCGAAATGCGCCTGTGTCACGTTCCTCGCCTTGTTATGGATGGAACGAGCGGGCAGACTCGTTTCATCCCTGTGGTGCGATGTTTTTTATTAAAGGGCAAGCCGATGCTTAAACCGCTGCCATTATTGATGATATTGGCTGCTGTGGGGCTGGCTGGGGCGGCGCGCGGGCAGGTGCTTTTGCCTCAGCTGGGCGGGGCGATGGATCAGGCGCGCGCGCGGGCGGGCGCTTTGGTCGATGATGTGCAGTCGGCGGCCGATCCTTCGCGGCTGGGCGAGATGGCGGGCAGTATCGAGGAAAGGCTGCGCGCCCTGGCCGATGCGCGCCTCGACCGGCTGGGCGCCTTTGTGCGCGCGCATCGCAGCCAGGTCGAGATGGACGACACCGGCCAGCCTGCCCGTGCGCGCGAAGTGCTGCTGCTTGATGCAGGGACGGGGGCAGGGACAGGCGCGCAGGCCCTGGCCAAGGCGCAGGCGGCCGGCTATGCCGTGATCGAGCAGGGGCGCATAGACGGGCTCGATGTGCCTTATGCCCGCTTGACCACGCCTGCCGGCCTGCCATTGGCCCAGGCCATCAGGCGCTTGCGGGCGCTTCTGCCCGGCGCGGATGTCTCGGCCGATCAGCTGCACTTCCCCGGCGGCGCGGCCTCTGGCCCGGCGGCCCCCCGCCTTTCGCAAACTGCGGGCAGGGGCGCCGGCGGCACGGTTGGCATCATCGATGGCGGGACTTTGCCGGGGCCACGCATTGCCGCGCAGGCCGGCTTTGCCACGGGCGCCCCGCGCGCTAACCCGCATGCGCAGGCCATCGCCTCGCTGCTGGCGGGGGCAGGCACGGCGCGCATCTGCGTGGCCGATGTGTATGGCGCCGATCCGGCGGGCGGCAATGCGCTGGCCATTGCCCGCGCGCTGGGCTGGATGGCGGGGCAGGGCGCGCATGTGGTGTCGATCAGCCTTGTCGGGCCGGCCAATCCTTTGCTGGCCCGCGCCCTGGTGGCAGCGCAGGCGCGGGGCATGATCGTGGTGGCTGCGGTGGGCAATGATGGCGCCGCGGCCCCGCCGGCCTATCCGGCCTCCTATGCCGGGGTGGTGGCGGTAACCGGGGTCGATGGCCGCCGGCGCCCCCTGTTCGAGGCCGGACGCGCCACGCACCTCGATTATGCGGCGCCGGGGGCCGACATGGTTGCTGCCGGGCTGGACGGGCGGTTGCGACCGGTGCGCGGCACTTCGTTTGCAGCGCCTTTGGCGGCTGCGCGCATTGCGGCTGCGTGGCGCTCGCCCGCCGACCGCGCGCAGGCGCTGGCCCGCGCCGATGCCGAAGCGCTGGCGCAGGGGCCGCGCACCGGGCGGGGCATTTTGTGCGATGCCTGCAGAAAAGGCATGTGGCCATAAAAAAATTCGGATCGGCCGGATTAAACCCAAAACCGCACTCGTTCCTCAATCACAAGCCCGGGAATTCCGCCCGGCGACCTTTTGACAGAGGAGACGAGAGATGATCCGTACCCCGCAACTGACTATCGCCGCAATCGCCCTGGCCATGGGCACCCTGTCGATGCCTGCTCATGCACAGCTGCTGGGCGGCGGCGGCATGGTGGGCGGCATGGCCGGAGGAATGGCCGGTATCACAGGCGGCGTTGGTGGCACGCTGGGCTCGACCATGAACGGCGCCGGCAGCTTTGGTTCGAGCATCGATGATGTGAGCTCGAGCGCCCGCACCGCCACCAATGCCACCACCAGCGGCAGCCAGAGCGTGAATGCCCGCTCGGGCAAGGTGAAGGCCAATCGCAGCGCCTCGGCCGGGCTGGCAGGCGATGCGACCGGCCAGGTGGGCAAGCTTTCGCGTTCGGCTTCGGCCAGCGGTTCGGCCAGCGGCTCGGGTTCGCTCAGCGCCG
>DATMUT010000651.1:0-4109 GCA_035563755.1 Novosphingobium sp. | reverse complement strand
CCCACGTTGTCGACAAAGGCCGGTATGCCCAGCGCTTCGCTCAGCCATTGCGTGATGGGCTCGGTGCGGGGCGGGTGAGGGGGCAGCCAGTGAACCAGCCCGCGGGTGCCGTCGATCATCGCGGGCAGGCTGACGCCGATGGCCGTGGGCCGCCGCCCGGGCAGGGCCGCCGTCGCGGCGCGATAGGCGCTGGCAATGGCCTCGACGATGTCGCTTGTGGTGGCTGGGGACGCCGATTGGGCGCTTGCCCGCGCCAGCACCGTGCCGCCCATGTCGCCGATCTGCAGGTCGACCCGCCCGCCTATGAGCACAAAGGCCCCGGCAATCAGCAGGCCATCCGGGTTTTGCCGCAGCGCCAGGCGCGGCCTGCCGCGCGTGTCGGCCGGAATGCGGGTTTCGCGCAAAAGGTCATGGGCCAGCAATTCGCGCACGATGCCCGACACGGTTGCCTGGCCCAGCCCGGTCTGCTGCGCCAGTTCGGTGCGCGAAATGGCCTCCTGCCGGCGCAGCCGCTCCAGAATCCGCATTCGGCTCGCCATCGGATCGGTGATCAGGGCCCTCTTCCTTTTGCCATCAGTCTTGCCCGCAGGCATAGGCGCAGGTCGCCCCCTGAGCCAGAGGGGGATTGCATCGCGCCCCCGCCAGCTAGGCGGCGGTCAGCTCCTGCCTTGTCCTGACAACCTCCTGCGCCTGTTTGCCGGCCAGTTCGGCCAGATGGTCGAAGCTGGCGGTGAACGTGGCCAGCCCCTGGCTGAGCGAGCGCAATTCAGCCTCGAGCCGATACAGGCCCGCCTCGGGCAACAGCGCCTCGACCCGCTCCCAGCCGGCCCATTCGGGGTGCGGCGAGAGGCCCAGTATCTGCCCGCGCCGGCTGGAAACCACCGATCCGGCTTTCGAGCCGCTGCCGGCCGGCGTGTCGATCACCACCTTGCAGATCGGCTCGAGCAGGAAGGGCGTGGCCGCCGCCAGCGCCTCGCTCATGGCCAGCCTGCCGGCAATGCGGAAGGCCAGTTCGCTCGAGTCGACCGAATGGAACGAACCATCGACCAGAATAACGGCGACATCGACCACCGGAAAACCCAGCGGGCCGGCTTCGAGCGCGTCGCGCACGCCCAGTTCCACTGCCGGTATCCATTGCTTTGGCACCGCCCCGCCGGTGATGCGTTCGGCAAAAACGAAGCCTTCGCCGCGCTCGCGCGGAGAGATCTCGATGACTACATCGCCAAACTGGCCGTGGCCGCCCGACTGTTTCTTGTGGCGCCCGCGCTGGCTCGCGCCCTTGCGGATCGACTCCCTATAGGCAATGCTTGGCCGATGCGTGTCGGCGCTGACGCCATAGCGCCGCTGCAACCGGGCCAGCACCACCGCCAGATGCTCCTCGCTCACCCCGCGCAGCAGGGTTTCATGGGTGGCCTCGTCCTGTTGCCAGTGCAGCACGGGGTCTTCCTCACGCAGCTTTTGCAGCGCGGTCGCCAGCCTGACATCATCCTTGCGGTCGTGCGCGACGATGGCCACCACCGTGTTGGCCGGCGGATAGTCGGGCGCGGGCGCAAAGGCGCCTGTGCCGCCCTTGCGCGCCAGCACCATGCCCGCGCGGGCGCCGTCCATGCGCGAGAGGGCCACCACCTCGCCCACCGATGCCCCGGCCACCTTCGCGGTCTTCTCGCCCATCATGGCAAAAAGCGCGCCGCATCGGCTGGCCGTTTCGCCGGCGACCAGTTCCTCGCCTTCGGCCAGAGGCGCGCCGAACACCCGCGCAAACGCCAGTCGGCCAACGGCCGCGCCGTGCCAGACCTTGAACACGTAAACGCCATCGCCTGCGCCAATGCGGGCGGCGGCCGCTGCGGGCCAGGGGGTCTCGTGGCGCAGCAGCTTGAGCAGGCGGCGCACCCCGCCACCGGTCAGCGCCGAGGTGAGCAGCACGGGCACCAGCCGGTTGCGCGCGGTGTCCTCGGCCAGATCGGCCATGATGTGGGCGATCTCGGGCACCTCGTCGAGCAGGAGCGCCTCGAGCAGGGCGTCGTCGAAATCGGCAAGGCTGTCGAGCAGGCGGCCACGGTCGGCCTGCTCGGTCGCGGCCAATTGCGCCGGAATGCCGGTTGGCTGCGAAGGCGCGCCGGGCTGGTAGTGATAGGCCCGCTCGAGCGCCAGATCGACATAGCCGGTGACCGCATCCCCTTCGCGGATGGGGATCTGGCGCAGCGCCAGCGGTTCGCTGCTCAGTGGCTGCAGCGCCTCGATCAGGGCGTGCACCGTGCCGGCCGGGGCTGTTTCGATGCGGTTGATGACAATGGCGTGAGGAATGCCCAGCGCATCGAGGTCCCGCAGCATGGGGCCAACAAGAGTTGCCCGCTCGGGCAGGGGGTCTATCACGACCAGCGCCAGATCGGCGCAGGCAAGGGCGGCCAGCCCATCGGCCACAAAGCCAGCCCCGCCGGGCACGTCGATGAGGGTGAAGGCATCGCCCTGACTGGTGAAATGCGAAAGGTTGATCTCGGTCGAGCCGCCGCGTGCGCGGGCCTCGGGGCTGGTGTCGCCGATACGCGATCCGCTGTGGCCGCTCTGGCTGCCCGCCTGCAGCAAGGCTTCGGCCAGGCTGGTCTTGCCGGTGCCTGCCGGCCCGACCAGTGCGATCGCGCGGGCGGGCCTGTTGCCATCGGCCGCGCTTGTGCCCGAGAGAGAATTGTCCATCAGTTCGCCTCCTCTATCCAGAGGCGCGCCGGGCGCTGCGGGCAAAAGACGGGTTTGCCGGGGCAACCCCCTCCTTGTCTTGCGTCGGACGCGCAAGCTCGTGATGGGTGAGGCTGAGACTGTTGGGCATGAGTCGCAAGCGAATTTTTCGCGACCGCCAAAGGGCTTTGTTATCCGTGTATTTACGCGAGACAGTCGCCAGCCCGCTATCGTCAAACGGCCCGGTTTTTGTCATGATCGGCAGTGGGCTGGCAAAGCGATTCCAGCGCAACGGAGGCACAGGCAAACCATGTCGTGGCTGGGCAGATTTTTGCTGATCATTCCGTCCTATCTGGCCGGGTTTATCGTGCCGCAATCCGACCCCAAATATTACATCGTGTGTTTTGTCATCTTTCTCGTGCTGATGATCCTGGCCATTGTTTTCACCATCTATGTCTATCCGGGGCGCAGGCGGAACTGATGCGCTGGCCCGGCGCGTTTCAGTGCGCGAACAGGCCGGCCAGCCACTGGTCGACAACCGGGGTTGCCTCGTAGGACGGATCGCCCAGCCGGCGGTTGATGGTCATGTGCCCGGCAAGGCCATCGCCGGCAAAGCCATTTACCTGCACGGCTGCTCCGGCATGTTGCAGGGCCTGGGCCAGCTCTTTGGCCTGGGCAATGCCGTCGGGCCGCTGGACGTGCAGCAGCAGGAAATGGCCCACAGTGGGCGGGGCTGCCCTCAGGCTGGGCGAGAGCGCCCGCTGCCGGACCTCGTCGGTGCCAAAGGCCTGCACATAGGCGCGGCGCAGCAGCGGGCCGGCGTTGGCCATCTGCGCAGGCACGTCATAGCCCGCGCCATCGATGGCAATGGTGCCGGCAATGCTGTCAAACGACAGGCCGGCGCGTTTCAGATAGGCCGGGTCGGTGCTGAGAAGCGCCACCAGATGCGCGCCCGCACTGTGGCCCATCAACACGATATGGTTGCGGTCAAAGCCCAGCTCGCCCGCCCGGTCGGCCAGAGCGCGCAGCGCCAGGGCAATGTCGCCGGCCTCATCCTCTACCCTTGCGGCGGGCACCAACCGGTAATCGAGCGAGGCGAAGGCGTAGCCCTCTTCGGGGAAATGCGTCGCTTTCCAGGGGCCGGTGCCCTTGTCCTTGTCGCCCATCGACCATGCGCCGCCATGCACGAACACGATGAGCGGCGGGCGCTGCCCATTGGCCGCGGCGCGGGCGGGCCAGAAATCCAGTTGCTGCAGCCTGTCGGGGCCATAGGCGATGCTGCGCGGGGCCGGCGCCTGGCCCTGGGCGGCGCCGGCAATCATCGCGCCCATGCAAAGGGCGGCCACAGGCAAAAAGGCTTTGAGGCGAAACATGGGCACAGGCTTTCGCTGGAAGTGGGCGCCTAGCTGGCCCCGCCAAACTTGCGGGCCAGCACGGCG
>DATMUT010000650.1:0-3811 GCA_035563755.1 Novosphingobium sp. | reverse complement strand
GATTTCGGCCAGCGTCGTGTCGCTGCCGGCCGCCGTCACGCGCACGTCGACCGGCGCATCCATGTTCAGCATGCCGGCGTGAACGACAGCACCCACACCCGCCGGCACCGACGCGCTCTCGCCAGTCAGCAGGCTGCGGTCCAGACGCGTCTCGCCGGCCACGATCTCGCCATCGGCGGCCATGCGCTCGCCGGCGGCCACGCGCATCAGCATGCCGGGCAGCAGGTCGCGCGCGGCCAGCCACTGGGTCGCCCCCTCGCGCCCCACCACCATCGCCCCGCTGGCCGCCTGGCGCAGCAGCGCATCAACGCCCGCCCGCGCCCGGTCGCGCATCGCCGCATCCAGCACCCGCCCCGTCAGCAGGAAGAACAGCAGCATCAGCGTGCCGTCGAACCAGGCCTCGGTGCCATGGGTAACCGTCTCGTAAAAGCTCAGGCCTGCGGCCAGCGACACGCCGATCGAGATCGGCACGTCCATATTGGTGCGCCCCTTGCGCAGCGCGCTCCACGCCGAGGCGAAGAACACCCGGCCCGAATAGAGAATGGCCGGAACGCCGATGCCGGCCGAGAGCCAGTGGAACAGGTCGCGCGTGGCGCCGCCTGCCCCCGACCAGATGCTGACCGAAAGCAGCATGACGTTCATGCAGGCAAAGCCGGCCACTGCCAGCGGCGCCAGCAGGGGTTTGACCGCGCTTTCGGGCGGGGCCAGATCGTCGGCGCGGGGCTGGCTGGCAAAGCCAATGTCGGCCAGCGCCGCCACCAGATCGGGCACGACAACGCCCGCCTCATGCGTCACGCTCACCTGCCGGGCCGACAGGTTCACCCGCGCCGAGGCAACACCTGCCACCCCGCCCAGGCCCCGCTCAACCTTGCCCATGCAGCCGGCGCAATGCATGCCCGGCACCACCAGAACCGTGGTGGCCAGCGCGGGCGCTTGCCCCCGCCCTGCCGGTTCCTCGCTAAAGGCCGTGGCCATTACAGGCGCTCCTCGCCGCGCCAGACGTGACGGCCGTCGCGCCCCTGCATGCGCAGGCGCAGGCGCCAGCGCCCGGCCGGCAGCGCATCAAACGAGAGCCAGCTGCCATCGGCCTGCCGGCGGAAGCTGACCACGCGGTCCGCCTCCTGCCCCAGCGGATGCCACGCCTCGCCGCTCAGCACATTGTCGGCCGACAGCGAAGCGCCGGCCTTGTCAGTCATGGTCACGGCCACATGGCCATCGGCGCGCCGCTCGACCTTTGCCTGCCAGCCCAGCGCCTTCTCGCGCGCGGCCTCGTCCAGCCAGGTATCGAACTTCTGGCTGGCGTCGTACGAATTCTCGACCACCACGCCCGAGAACGTCTGGCTGGCCAGCGTTGCCATGTAGACGTTGACCACAATCACCACGCCGAAAAACGCGACGAGAATGGCCGCCATGTGCCGCCCGGTAAAACGGAACGGGGCCTTTGCGGGCCGGAACTCCGGTGTATTGGCGGTCATGGCGTTACTCCTGCGGGGGCTTCAGGCGGGGCGGATTGAAATTGGCGCTACAACCCGCGCGGCCTATTGGCTTTGCGGTGCATCAAATCGGCTGGAATAGCTGGTCGATCCCCCTTCGGCGTCGAGCGCGCGCAGGGTAAAGCCCAGCTTCTGCTCGGCCGTGCCATCGGGCGCGACCACATAGACCCGGACCGGATCGGTGCTGTCGGGGGCGACCATGCGCTTCAGGCTGCGGGCCGCGGCCGACTGGGGCATGTCCTCGGTCCACATTTTCGCGCCGGGCACGCCATCAAGCGTCAGCTCCATCGGGCGCGGGCGCCCTTCCATGTTCTTCAGCCGCACCGCATAGGCATTGCGCACCCCGCCCGCCGACAGGATCATGTAGGGCGGGTTGCGATCCTTGCTGACCGCGATCGAGATGTGCTGGCGCGTGCCCAGCATGAACAGCAACGCAAAGCCGATGGCCGACCACACGCCCAGATAGACCAGCGTGCGCGGGTGCCAGATCAGCTTGGCATGCGGCGTCGGGGGCTGACCCTGCTTCTCGCGCTCGGCATCCTCGAGCGTTGCATAGTCGATGAGGCCGCGCGGACGGCCCAGCTTTGCCATCACCCCGTCGCACGCGTCGATGCACAGCGCGCAGGTAATGCAGCCGATCTGCGGCCCCTCGCGGATGTCGATGCCCGTGGGGCACACCGCGCTGCACAGGTTGCAGTCGATACAGTCGCCCAGCGGGCTGACCGCGCCCTTGGCCGCCTTGGCATTGCCTCTGGGTTCGCCGCGCCAGTCCTTGTAGGTGACGATCAGCGACTTTTCATCGAGCATGGCCGATTGGATGCGCGGCCAGGGGCACATGTAGACGCACACCTGCTCGCGCATGAAACCGCCCAGCCACAGGGTCGTGGCGGTCAGCACAAAGACGGTGGAATAGGCGATGGAGGGCGCCTGCCCGGTAAAGAAATCGCGGAACAGGCCCGGCGCATCGGCGAAATACAGGATCCACGCGCCGCCCGTCGAGAAGCTGATGGCCAGATAGATCGACCATTTGAGCAGCCGCTTGCCGATCTTTTGCGCATTCCACGGCTGACTGGCCAGCTTCATCTGCGCATTGCGGTCGCCATCGATCATCCGGTCGACATGCTGGAACAGGTCGGTCCACACCGTTTGCGGGCAGGCATAGCCGCACCACGCGCGGCCCACCGCCGATGTGACCAGAAACAGGCCAATGCCCGCCATGATGAGCAGGCCCGCCACGAAGTAGAACTCCTGCGGCCAGATCTCGATGGCGAACATGTAGAAGCGCCGGTGCGCCAGGTCGATCAGCACCGCCTGATGCGGCGAATAGGGCCCACGGTCCCAGCGCAGCCAGGGCGTGATGTAATAAACCGCCAGACAGAAGGCCATGATCGCCCATTTAAGGCGACGGAAACGGCCATCGATCTGGCGGGGAAACACGCCCTTGCGGTCTTCGTGCAGACGCATGGGCGCAGGTTCGGCAGGGCGCGTGGGGGCGCCCTTGCCGGATTTCTCCGGCAAGGGACGCGCCTTGGATTCAGGGTTGAGCATTGCTCGCTCCATTGGCCGCGGCAGCAGGGGTTGCGGCCGCGCTCTGTTCAGTGGCTGCCGGCTGGGCGAAGGCTTCGCCGCCGCCCAGCGAGTGGACATAGGCCGCCAGCATCTTGATCGTCACCGGGTCGAGGCGCGTGTTCCAGGCGGGCATCACGCCGGCGTGGGCATTGGTCACGGTCTCGGTGATGGCCTCGCGGCTGCCGCCATACAGCCAGATGCGGTCGGACAGGTTGGGCGCGCCAAACTGGCGGCCACCCTTGCCCTCGGGGCCGTGGCAGGCCACGCAATTGGCCGCGAACAATACGCCGCCGCGCGCCGCTGCCGCGCCCTTGCCCTCGAGCCCGGACAGGCTGCGCACGAAGCTGACCACATCCTGCACCTGCGCCGCGGTGAGCATCTTGTCGCGCCCGAAGCTGGGCATCAGGCTCATGCGGGTGGCGTCATCGCCAGGCTGGCGGATGCCGTGGGTAATCGTCGTCTGGATGTCGGTCAGCGTACCGCCCCACAGCCAGTCGTCGTCATTCAGGTTGGGATAGCCCACCCCGCCGGCAGCGCCCGAACCGTGGCAAGGCACGCAGTTCACCTTGAAGGCCGCCTTGCCGCCGGCAACAGCGGCCGCCATCAGCGCCTTATCCTTGGGCAGATCCTCGATCGGCGTTGCCGAGATCTTGTCGAGGATCGGCTTGCGCGCGGCGTTGGCGGCGTTGATCTCGTTGGCCAGCTGTTCTTGCGCCGCAGCCGATTCCACATCGACCATCGTGCCCAGC
>DATMUT010000649.1:0-30466 GCA_035563755.1 Novosphingobium sp. | reverse complement strand
AAGACCGGGAGGATCGAGCGCAGCGGGCCGTTTCTGGCCATCCCGGATGCGCCGGTCACGGTTCGGGACCGCAGTGCCGCCATGTCCACCACGCTGCGCCGGGCCGATCGTTTGCCGCCTGCCGAGCTTGCCGTTGCGGTTCAGGATGTGGTGCGCAACAATCTGGGCGCGACAGGCGAGGAGATCGTCCAGGCTGTCTCCCGTGCCTTTGGGAACAAGGCGACCAGCGGGGTGGTGCGGGAAAGGATTGAGGAGGCCATCGCTCACTTGGCCGATTCAGGGAAGCTGGTGGAGCAGGCCGGTTTGTACGTTGTTGCGTGAGTGCCTGGCTGAACGGCAAGTCTCGTGCATGTCTGTCAGCCGAGATTGCCGACAAGCCAGATTTTTGAGCCGCGAAACGAATGTCGAGAGTGGACGCAGGTTGGAGGAGGGGAGTGCTGATGCACCTCCTGCCCCAAACTGGCGGTGCGGTTACAGCGAGGCGAGAATCTTCGCTGCCGAGGTGGCTGCCGGCCAGCCCGCATAGAAAGCAAGATGGGTGATTGCCTCAGCCAGTTCTTCGCGCGAGAGGCCGTTCTCTATAGCGTGGTTCAGATGGAACGGCAGCTGTTCGGGCCGATACAGTGCGAGTAGCGCTGCCACGGTGATGAGGCTGCGGTCACGCTTCGACAGCTCTGGCCGGTTCCATATCTCGCCGAATAGCAGCTTGTCGCCGAGTTCGGCCAGTTTGGGGCAGGTGTCGCGCACAGCATCCTTCAGGTCGGTCATGTTTCCTCCTCAGATCGGCTGATGCTTCACGTTGTACTGGAAGCGCAGCGGGTGGTAGTAACCCTCGATGAACTGGATCGGTGTGCCATCGCGGTCGCGCATCTGGGTGTCGATCTTGAGCAGCGGCGAATCGGGCGCGATCGAGAGATTGGCGGCGACCTGTGGCGGCGCGGGGATGGCGGTAATCCATTGCTCGGCATCGAATGCGGCATGGCCTGCGTGTTCCAGCAGGGCGAGCATCGGCGTGGCGCGCAGTTCCGCTGCATCGTAGCGCATCGCGATTGCCTGGGGCACATAGGCAACGAAATAGGAATAGGGGGCGCCCGACAGCGTGCGCACGCGGGTGGCACGCTGCGCGATTGCGCCGGGGGCGAGTGCCAGTTTTTCAGCGACCGCGGTGGAGATGGCGACGTCGATCACCTCGATCAGTGCTACCTCCTTTTCGGTCTTCAGTTGCGCCAGGCTCTCGATAACGTTGTGGAACGAGCCGTTAACCACCGGTATCGCTACCTGTTCCTTGACAAAATTGCCGCGTCCGCGGTGCCGCGTGATAAGGCCGGCAAGCACCAGTTCGTTGAGCGCACGCTTGGCGGTGATCTCGGAGACGCCGAATAGCCGCGCGATCTCCTGCTGGCTTGGCAGTGTCGAGTCGGCGGAGACCTGGCCGCGCAGGATCGCCTCCTGCAACACCGAGAATATCTGGTGGTACAACGGCGTGGGCAGTGATTTGTCCAGGCGGATCGCGCCGTCGCTTTCCCAGAATTTGCCCATACCTTACCCAACCTCACTCTTGCCGCCGCGCGGGGGGCGGCGGTGCGGACGCGATGCCCTAGCGCCTCTGGCACAGATAGAAAATCTTTATACCTCGCGAGCTGGCCGAACTTTCCCTGTCGACCGGGTCCGTTTAATCCCTACCAAACGACTTGACATTTGGCGGGGCTGCAAAGAAGTATACCTCTATACCTCATATCTTGGGGGCGGAAGGGGTTTGATGATGAGCGTGCGTGATGGGATCGGAGTGATGGCTTTGGTGATGGGGCTGCTTGCTCCGGCAGGGGTTTTCGCGGCGGCGCCCAACGGGCCCGCGCCCGCGCTGCTCCCCGTTGATGCGGATGAGGGAGCCGTTGTTGTCGTCACCGCGCGCAGCCGTGAGGAGCGGGCGCTCGACGTGCCGCTCACCGTCAATGTCGTCGGCGCCGACGCGATCAGGGAGAAGGGCGTGCGCAGCGTGTTCGATCTGGCAAAGCTGGTGCCTGGCTTTACCTACATCGCCAACGTGCGCGGCCAGGCCAATGTAACGATGCGCGGGTTGAGCCCGAACAGCCTCTATCCGGCCAAGGCAGGCGTCGGCTTTTTCGTCGACGGTATGTATCTGCCGGGCGAGGCAGCCTCGTTCAACGTACAGGATCTCGATCGCGTTGAGGTGCTGAAGGGGCCGCAATTTACGCATTTTGGCCGCTCAACCTATGCCGGCGCGGTCAACTATATCACCAGGGTGCCGACCGATAATCATGTTTCGGGCCGTGTTCTTGCCGAATATTCGAGCTATAACAGCCACGAACTGAACCTTTTGCTCAACCTGCCGGTCATTCGCGACGGTTTGTACGCGACGGTTTCCGCGCGCGATTATGATCGCGGCGGCGCCTACCGCGAAAACAATTACAACAGCCTCGAAGGCGGGCAATCCTCGGAGAATGTCGCGCTCAATCTGCTCGCGCTGCCTGGGTCAAACACACGCATCCGCATCCGCGCCAGCCATGACGAGGATCGCGATGCGCACCAGATCAGCTACACGCTCTACCGCAACGATCTGTTGCCCTACAGTCAGGCCTTTCCGACCGGGAAGACCTATCCGGTCTTCACGCTCAACGAGGGGGATCTCTCCAAACTCGGCGCCTCGCGCGCAATCGACGGCGCCAATGACGGCGGTCGCTGGCGGCACCGCAACTTCTTTTACCTGACCGCCGACCAGCAATTCGGCGGCGGCTACAAGCTGAGCTATGCCGGGGAATATTTCGACGAGTACAATGCCTGGCTTGCCGATGTCACCAACCGCCGGTTGACCGATCCGGCGCTTTCGAACCCCACGCAGGTGATCAACCCGACGGAGAACAGCACGCGCACCTGGACGCAGCAACTCCGCCTGGAATCGCCCGGTGGCAGCAAGCTGCAATGGCTGGTCGGGCTGTTCTATGTCAACGAGCGCTACATCACCTTCTCGCGCAACGGCAAGGTGGTGCTCAATCCATTCAGCATCACAGGCGGCGTGCCGGCCGAGCGCGACGCGCCGCTCGTTACCGACAACAAGGCGGTCTATTTCTCGGCCAGCTATCCGATCCTCGATCGCCTCACATTGACCGCCGAGGGCCGCTACCAGAGCGAGGAGCAGTCGGTCGAAGCGTGCGACCTCACCCTGTGCCAGCGCTATGGCGCCGCCTTTCATCGCACCGCAAACGATTTTCTGCCCCGCGTCACGCTTGCCTTCCGGCCGAACAAACATGTCAACCTCTACGCGCTCTATTCGGAAGGCGTGAAGAGCGCGGTCATCAACCTCTCGAGTTCGGCGACCACGGCGCAGGCAGCGCTTGCCTACGAGCAGGCCAATTACCAGGAGCCCGAACGCGACCGGAACTACGAGGTTGGCGCCAAGGCATCGTTGCTCGGCGGGCGTCTCGATCTATCGACGGCTTATTATCATATGGAGATCCGCAACCAGCAGGTCTCGACCTTCGGCGTCGATGCGAATGGCAGCACCACTTCCTATACCGGCAATGGGGGGCGCTCGCGGATCGATGGCGCGGAAGTGTCGTTGGCCGGGCGGATCGCGCCCGGCTGGACGGCGGATTTCGGCGCGAACTATGCCTATCATCGCTATGTCGGCACCTCGGCAACCAATTCCACGCTGATCACCCTGTTCGGAACCGACAGTGCGCGCTCCAGCCTGCAGGGGCTGACTTCGGTGGAGACACCGCGCTGGACGCTTAATGCCAGCACGGCCTACGTCATCCCGGTCGGCCGCGACGCGATCACGCTGCGCGGCAACTGGAACTATATGTCGGCCCGCTTCGCCGATATCCCGAACCTGATCCGTATCGCGCCGCAGAGTCGGCTCAACCTGTCGGTCGGCTACACAAGGCACCGCACCGAGTTGACCGTCTTCGTCAACAACGTCACCAACGAGACCAAGGCCGATGACGCCAGTGTTGGCTATGGCAACATCGTCGAACAGGGGCGCACCTATACTGGCAATTCGGCCGCGCCATCGGTGATTGTCAATCTGCCCTATCCACGCACCTTCGGCGTGCGGCTTGCACAGGTGTTCTGAGCCATGCCGGTCGAACCTGCCATCGCCACGTTGCTCGCCCGCGCGAGCGAGCTTGCCGAGACCTTCGCCCGGACTGCCGCGGAGATCGATCGCGAGGCACGCTTTCCCCACGCCAATTTCGACCGGCTGCACGAGGCCGGACTGCTCTCATTGCCGATCCCTAGGGCGGCCGGTGGCGCCGGGCTGGGCCTGGGGGCGGCGCAGGCCGTTGTCGGCGCGATCGCGCGGGGCGAACCGGCGACCGCCCTGGTGCTGACGATGCACTATATCCAGCATGCCGCGATCGCCAACGACGCCGATTTCCCGACTGAGCTGCGGGGGAGGTTGCAGCGCGAGTCGGTGGCGGGCGTGGCTTTGGTCAATGCGCTGCATGTCGAGCCCGATCTCGGCTCGCCCTCGCGCGGCGGTGTGCCGCGTACGATCGCACGCCAGACGACCGAGGGGTGGCAACTGTCGGGGCGCAAGATTTACAGCACGGGGGCGCCGCGTCTGTCGTGGTTGGCGGTTTACGGCGTGACCGACGAGCCGCAGCCGCGTGTCGGGCTGTTTTTCGTCGATGCGTCGAGACCCGGTGTGCGCATCGTCGAGACGTGGAATGCGACAGGCATGCGTGCCACCGGCAGCCATGACGTGGTGCTGGAAGATGTATTGGTCGATGCCGGCCACGTCGCCAATCTGGTGCCGGCCGGAGGGGGTGAAAAGAGCAATCCGCTGCTGCTGCAATGGTATTTCGGCCTGGTCAGCGCGCTCTATCTGGGTGTGGCGCGGGCCGCGCGCGACTGGCTGGTCGACTTTCTCGATACCCGCACGCCAACTGCGCTGGGCGCGCCGCTATCGAGCCTGGCGCGGGTGCAGGAGGCGGTCGGCGGGTTCGATCTGCAACTTGGCATCGGGGCGCAATTGCTTGACCTGCACGCCCGCCGTGTCGAGGAGGGCAGTGCGACCGGAGAGGCAGCCGGTGTGCTCAAGCATTTCGCCGTGGATACGGCCGTGGATATCACTGCGCGCGCGCTCGATCTGGCCGGAAATCACGGCCTTTCGCGCGATAATCCGCTCGAAAGGCACCATCGCGACGCGCTTTGCGCGAGGATTCATGCGCCTCAGAACGATCTTTTGCGGGTGAAGGCGGGGCAAGCCGCCTTCGCTGCGCGCCGCGCGCAAAATGCTTGTACCTCATAAGATATAAACATATACCTTATTGAGTATTTCAGGAAGGATAAGTCCGTGGTTGCGAGTCTCGACATCAAGCCCGTCACACCGGTCATCGGCGCGGAGATCTTCGGGGTGGATCTTGCCGCGCCGCTCGATGCGGCAACGGCCGAGGCGATCTGTGCCGCACTCGACACCTGGAAGGTGGTGTTCTTTCGCGAGCAGGCGATCAGCGATGAGCAGCAACTCGATTTCGCCCGCGCCTTCGGCCAACTCACCCCGGCGCACCCTTTTGGCGGTGGCCGCGCCGACCAGCCAGCCATCTGGGAGCGGCGCGTCAGTGACTATGCGTATCTGCATGGGCAGGATCTGACCATTCCTTCGGTGTTGCCGCCGCGCGACTATCGCGGCTGGCATATCGACATCACCTTCATGGCCAATCCCAACAAATATTCGATCCTGCGGGGCATCGAGATCCCTGAATTCGGTGGCGATACACTATGGAGTAATCTGGCTTACGCCTATGCCGGCCTGTCGCCGCACATTCAGCGGCTGATCGAGCCGCTCCAGGCGGTGCACCGCACCAGCACCTATGACGGAGGCGGCGCTGCCGAGGGCGCGCGCACCTTTGCGGCGTTGCATCCGCTAGTGCGCATCCATCCCGGAACCGGCGAGAAGTTGCTGTTCGTCAACCCCGGCACGACCACGCACATCGTCGGGCTGACGGCGCGCGAGAGCCGCGCGCTGCTCGATCTGCTGATCGAGGAGATCGTTCGCCCCGAATATACCGTGCGCTTCCGTTGGCGGCCCCATTCGATTGCGATGTGGGATAACCGCGCCACCGCCCATGCCGGGCCGATCGATTTCGGCCATATCACCGGCAGCCGTCTGGTGCGCCGTGTGACGGTGGCGGGTGATTTGCCGCGCGGAGCCGATGGCTTCGTCTCGCATCCTCTCGAGGGTGAACTGTTCGGGCCGGCGGCCTGAGATGGCGCGCGCCGCCCTGCTTGACGAGACGATCGGCGCTGCCGCGCCGCCTGCGCGCACGGGCGGCTACGCCTGGTATCTGGTCGCCCTGCTGGCGGTGGCGAATGGCATCTCGTTCCTTGATCGCGGTTTCATCAATCTCGTGCTGGAGCCGGTTCGCAAGAGCCTCGGCCTCACCGATACGCAGATGGGCCTGGTGATCGGCCCGGCCTTTATCCTGTTCTACAGCACAGTGTCCCTGCCGCTGGCGGCCCTGGCCGATCGCTACAATCGCAAATGGCTGATCGTCACGGGCATCCTGTTCTGGTCGGCCTGCGCGATCGCCACCGGCTTTGCGCACAACATGACGACGCTGGCACTGGCGCGGATGGGGCTTGGCCTGGGGGAGGCGGCGCTGGTGCCGGCCGGTGTGTCGCTGATCAGCGACCGGTTCGCGCGCGCGCGGATCGGTCGCGCGGTCAGCACCTTCACCGCTGGCGGCATTTTTGGCGGCAGCCTTGCCGCATTTGGCGGCGGCTTCCTGATGCTGTGGTTGTCAGGCTTGCGACCGGGCGGGCTGGAGCCGTGGCAGGTGGCATTCATCCTGATCGCGCTGCCCGGCCCGATCGTCGCGCTCGTCATCGCGCTGACGGTGCGCGAACCGCTGCGCGTCGGCCGCGCCGACGCCATTGCCCCGTCGGGGTTGATCGCGGCCTTGCGCTATCTGGGCGGGGAGGGGCGCGTGCTCCTGATCGCGATAGTGGGGTTCGCGCTGATGTCGGCGGCATCGGGTATCTCGTCGTGGATGGCGACATTCTACATTCGCACCTATGGGCTGACGCCGGGGCAGGTCGGGCCGATCCTTGGCGGCATCTCGATCGTGCTCGGCTTTCCCGGCACGGTGCTGGGCGGGCACCTCACAGACCTGCTGCGAAGACGCGGGCGTGAAGATGCAAGCATCCTCGTTGCGGTGGCGACGCTCGCGGCGATCCTGCTGATCCTGCTGGTGCTGCCGCATACCGGCCGGGCGAGTTGGTCCTTTGCGCTGGCGGTGCCGCTCGCTTTCCTGCTGGTGATGATGTTCGGCGTGGCGCATCCCGGCATCGTGCTGGCCGCGCCGCCACGGTTGCGCTCGCAGGCGGTGGCGATCTATCTGCTGCTTGCCAATCTGATCGGCATCGGCGTGGTGCCGGTGGTGATCCCGCTGCTGACCGAGCGGCTGTTCCGCGATCCGCTGGCGCTGCGCCACGCGCTGTCGCTGACCGCGCTGATCTTCCTGCCTTGCGCGATGGCCGTGCTGCTGGGTGTGCGGCCCCGCTTCGTTGCGCATGTCGAGCGGCTGAAAGCCTTTACCGGAGACCTCGCATGACCGATTTTCCCGTGCCCCGCGACTATCGCACGCAGGGCCGCCATGGCATGTTTCCCGAACTCACGCATGACGAGTGCGAGCGGTTCAACTATCTGGCCGCTGTCAACCTGCATCTCGCCCGCGTCGTGGCGCCGAGTGTGCGCGAGGCCTATCGTGCGCGCGGCGAGCCCGCCTTTCGCGCCGGGCATGGCCGCGCGCCTGCCAACCGGCACGAGGCGCAGGCCGTGCTTGCCGAGGATCCGCAGTTTCAGACCTGGACGGCGCTGCGCCGCGCCAACATGGAGCAGCGCCAGCAAGCCGGGCGGTGGGTTGCGCTGCGCCAGGCCGATGAACTGGCGGCGCGCGCCAGCGCCTTCACGAACGGGGACGCGCGGCTGGTGCTCGATCCTGCGCTGGCGGTGCCGGACTACCTGACCGAGGCGCATCATCACTGCATGCCGGGCAGCTTCTTCGAGGAGGGCTTTGCCGGCGATGTCACCAATGGCGCCAATTACGATGCCGGTTTCTTCGTGACGATCGGAGGCGCCGACGATCCCTGGCTGACCGCCAACGGCGAGGGCCTGGTCAAGACGCTGGCCGCCTATGATCCGGATTTCGCCCCGCGCACGGTGCTGGATCTTGGCGCGACGATCGGCCATGCCACGATCGCGGTTGCGCGGGCCTATCCGCAGGCGCAGGTAACCGCTGTCGATCTGGGCGCGCCGGTGCTGCGCTATGGTCTTGCCCGGGCGCTGTCGATGCAGGTCAACACGATCCGCTTCGTTCAGGCCGATGCGACCAATCTCGCGCATATCGCCGACGAGAGCGTCGATCTGGTCTATTCGATCATCCTGCTGCATGAAACATCGGAGGAGGCGATGCGGCAGGTGCTGCGCGAGAGCCATCGTGTGTTGCGGCCCGGCGGCATCGCCGTACATGTCGATATCTGCCGCCACAGCGATGCGGTGGCGCCGCTCGACCAGGCGCTGCGGGATTGGGACGGGCCCTATAACAACGAGCCGTTCTGGACACGCTTTCGCGACATCGATCTGGCCGCCGAGATGGTTGAGGCCGGTTTCGACGCGCAGGAGATCTTCCACGCCGCGCCGATGCATAACAGCCGGATCATGAAGGTCGAGGATATCCGCATCGGGCGTGGACCGATCCCGCCCGATGCGTCAGCGACACCGGCCAAGCATCTGATCGGCGCGCGCAAGCAGGCGCGCGCCGCATGAGCCGCGAGGATGCGCTTCGTGGCGCTGGCGCCGCGCCGGCCGGTACACGGCCCTACACGCTCGTGCCCGAAGTCGAGCGCGTGCTGGCCATCACGATGAGCCTGGCCCAGGAGGTGGCCGTGCTGCGCCAGCGGCTCGATACGATCGAAAGGCTGGTCGAGCGTGGCGACCAGCCCAGCCGCGCCGCGATCGACGCCTTCGAGCCGAAGCCGGAGGAAGCTGCCGAGCGCGCGCTCTGGAATCAGGAGTTTGTCGCCCGCATCCTGCGCATCGTGCAGCAGGAAGGCGAGGCCGCGGCCGCATCCCGTTGATCCCTTTTTATCCTAATGAAAGCCTGCCGATCATGAGCAATCCCGACGAAGCCGCGCTGAATGCCCTCCGCCATATCGGCCCGGATCCCGCCAATTGGGTGCCGGCACATGATGGCATCGACCACAATGTCGTCGTGGTCGGCGGTGGCCAGACCGGCCGTACCTTCAGTTTTGCGCTGCGCCGTGCCGGCATCGGTGGCGTCTCGGTGATCGATGCAGCGCCCGACGAGCCCCATGCCGGCGTATGGCTGACGCGCGCGCGCATGCAGAAGCTGCGCACCTTCAAGGTGCTGCCCGGACCCGAACTCGGCGTCACCGCGCTCGGCTTCCAGGCGTGGTATGAGGCGCGGCACGGTGCGGCCGCTTTCGATGCCATTGATCGCATCGGGCGCACGGACTGGGCAGACTATTTGCGCTGGTTCCAGACGTTCCTCGACATTCCGGTGCGCTACAATACGCGGCTGGTGCGGGTAGAGCCGGGCAGTGGGCATCTGCGCCTGCATCTCGAGGTGAATGGCGAGCCGCGTGTCGAGACGACCCGCAAACTGGTGTTCGGCAATGGCGTGGTCGGCGCCGGAGGCCCGGCGTTGCCGGCAGTGCTGACTGGCCTGCCCAAGGCCTTCTACGCTCATACCTCCGAGGATATCGACTTTACCAGCCTGGCCGGCAAGACGGTCGGCGTGCTCGGCAGCGGCGCTTCGGCGTTCGATGCGGCAGCGGTGGCTCTGGAGCATGGCGCGGGCGCGGTCCATCTGTTCGTGCGCCGTGCACAGATCGCCTCGGTGCCCATCGCCCGCACGCGCGGTTATACCGGGGCATACGACAACTACCGCCATCTGCCCGATGCTGTGCGTTGGGGGCAGGCGATCCGCTATCGCGAGGCGGGCTCGGCCCCGCCTGTCGATGCGATCAACCGGGCGATCGCGCATGCCAATTTCCATATCCACCTCGCCTCGGAATGGAGCGAGGCGCGCATCGAGGGTGGCAGCGTGATCGCCACAGCGGCCGGCGGCGAGCACCGGTTCGACTTCGTGATCGCGGGCACCGGCTATTTCGCCGATCCCAACGGGCGGCCTGAACTGGCCGATTTTGCCGATCGCATTGCCCTGTGGCGCGATCGCTACACACCGCCGGCCGGACTTGAAGATCGGTTTTTCGGCGCGCATCCCTATCTCGGCTTCGCGCATGAATATGTCGAGAGGGAGCCGGGCTTCGCGCCGTTCCTGAAGGACATTCACGTCTACAATCCGCAAGGCTTTGTCAGCTTCGGTTTCCCGACCGGCGATGTGCCGAGCATCAAGCGTGATGTTCCGCTGATCACCGCACAGATCAGCCGCGACCTGTTCCTCGCCGATTTCGATGATCATGCCGAACGGCTGGTGGGGCCGATGGGGCCGGATTTCGAGCCGGATCTCTACGCAGGCAGCGTCTGGAGCCCGCAGCGTGCCCGGGCCAGCGTCGGTGGCTGAAGCCATCGACGCCGAAACACGCGGCGCGATCAAAGCCTTGTGCGTCGAACTTGCGTGGCTGATCGATCACGACAGGTCCGAGCAGGTGCCCGCCTTGTTCACGCCGGATGGGCGCTACGAGAGCCCGCGTGGGGTGATGGCAGGTGCGGCGGCGCTGCGCGCGGGGTGGAGCGATCCGGCCCGGCGCGGTGGCGCGGTGGGCCGCCATGTCCTGTCCAATTTTCGGCTTCGCCCGGCCGGTGCGGATGCCGTGGCAGGCGAGGTGTTGTTCGTTCATCACGCCATCGCCACCGGCGTTACGACGCTGGGCGAATATCATGATCTCTACCGCCGCTCGGCGCAGGATGGTGCCTGGCGCATCGCCCATCGCCGCCTCGTCCTCGTTTCCGCCTGATTCTGCCGGAGTGCCCGATGCCGCTGTTCGCGATCCTGTCTCACTACGACCCCGCCGCCGCTGATCGCCGGGCATCCGCGCGCCCGGCCCATCGGGATTATGTGCGCGATCACGGTCAGCCAATCCGCATCGCGGGCCAACTGGTCGATGCCGGCGGTGCGGTTGCCGGGGCAATCGTGGTACTCGAAGTCGATAGCCGGGATGCCGCTGTCGCTTGGGCAGAGAACGATCCTTATGCCCTGGCTGGATCGTTCGGCGCTTTGCAGGTGCTTGAATGGCAGATCGGTATGGGCGGCCTCGCTTGACCGCTCAGTCGGGGCAGTTGCGATGACGCTGGCGTCGCCTGTCCCGCTGCCCACCAGGCCAGCGCAGTCTGATCCCTCGTGATGCGCTATGCCCGTATCTGCGACACGGGCGGCTTGGCAGGATTGAGTCATCTACATGCTCGGCGGTGTTGCCGATACAGTGGTTACAACGTTTCGCATTGTGGAAGGCATGTCCGCGGTCAGATGGCGCGCTCGCATGGATGCGCCTGGCTGATTGTCGGCGGAATTGGCCTCTTATGGATGCGAGAGCCCTTTGGGTGCCCCCGCATCCTGGTTTTTGGCCCCGCTCAGAAGTTTTTCGTCAGATTGATGCCGATTCTGCGCGGTGGCAGGCTCAATACCGTCTCTGTCACACCGCCCAGCGTGTTTCCGGCGGAAATCTTGCCTTTCCCGTTGAACAGGTTGTCGGCAAACACCGACGCCGTCCATGATGAGCCCTTCACGCCTATCCGCGCACCGGTATTGAAATAGTCGCCGATTCGGTAGAAGCCCGCCACCGCTGCGTTCGTCCCGCCGTTGAAGGCGCTGTATGAATCGCCGATATAGCTGACGTTGCCGTGGATCGACGCCTTCAGCCCATGGCCGATGGCCCATTCATAGGTGCTGGAAATGTTGGCGGTACCGTTGGGCACGTTCGGCACGCGGTTCCCAGCTACGCCCGAGGCGCTTCCGGCGACGACGGCGCTGTTGAACACCTGATTCGACGTGAGCTTGTTGCTGGAGGCGGTGAGGCCGGCATCGATCGACCAACCTCTCGTCGGCTGGAAATGCAGTTCGGCCTCGATCCCCTGCAGCCGCGCCGACCCGGCATTGCCAATGAAGGAGAAACTGCCGCTGTTCAGGTTGATCTGCATGTCGGACCAATCGGTGCGGTACAGGGCAACATTCACCTCGATCGCGCCATCGAGATAGCTGGCCTTGCCGCCTGCCTCGTAGGTCCACAGGCTGTCCGGATTGTAGGGCAGGTTGGTGACGCTGCCGATCGGCTGGTTCACGCCGCCAGGGCGATAGCTCGACGCCGCGTTGAAATAGAACAACAGGTGGCGATACACCTGCCAGCTTAGATTCGCGCGGTAAAGCAGGCCGTTGTTGCTGGCCTTATATGTTGTGAAGGGCAGCAGGGCGCCAAAGAACACTGCGTTGGCCGGATAGGCGGGGTTGCTATATGTGCGATCGCCGCCAACGGTATTGTCGTAATCGTAGTAGCGGATGCCGCCCGTCACCGTCAGCCTATGGAAGAAGGTATAGGCCAGTTCGCCGAACACCGCTTTTTGCACGCGGTTGTCTACGACATGCCGGACGAACAGCAGCGTGTCGGAATTTGGTTGGAAGCCCAGGGCCGGATTGGTCACCTGGGCGATGTCCGAGGTAAGGTGAGAGTGCCGGTCCTCGTAATAACCGCCGACCGTCCAGTTGAAGGGCCCGTGCCCCTCTGACGACAGGCGGATTTCCGAGGTCAGGTCCTCGACGTCCTGCGGTTGGTAATAGTCTACCGGCAGCGGATAGGGCGCGCCCAGATGGCCGCCCGCAGCGACGATCACCGGGTTGAAGGTCCGCGCGAACAGCGCGTTGGGATCGCGTGTCTGAAGAAGGTGACGGTCCTGATAGGAGGTGGTCGCGGTCAGTTTGGCAAAGCCGAGGTCGGCGTTGCCGGTGAAATTGTAGAGGCGGTTGCGGTCCTTGAACGTCAACAGGACGAGCCCGGGCGACTGGTAAAGCCCCAGCGAGGGCGCCCAGTTCGGATCGCCCCGGCTATCCTCGTTGCCGAGATGCGCCGAGAAGTCCAGGGTGACGGCCGATACCGGCTGATAGCGGACCAGGATCCGCCCGCCTGTCGCGGTATCGCTGCCCAGATGATCGAGGCCCAGCGTGCCATTGCTGATATAGCCCGGGGCGTGGCGGCGATAGGCGACGATGCGCACGGCCAGCTTGTCCGTGATCAGCGGGACGTTGATCGCTCCATTGAGGCTGTAGCCTTCGTTGGCATGGGCGAGGGTGGTGCCGTCGATATCGATGGTGCCGCCAAAGTGCCCAAGATCGGGCTTGTTGGTGATAAGCCTGATCGCACCGCCTGCCGCGCCCGCGCCATAAAGCGTGCCTTGTGGCCCACGCAGCACCTCGACGCGCGAGACGTCGAAGAAATCGACGTTGCTCTGTGCTGATGCCTGCGCGGTGGTCGTGCCGGGCGGGGCGTTGAGTGCAGTCTCGTCGTAATAGAGGCCCACCAGTTGGTCACCGGCGCTGCTGCGCACGCCGCGCAGGCTGAGTTGGTTCAAGCCAGCACCCTGCGTGGTCGCCACCAGCCCCGGGACGATCTGTTGAAGGTCCTGGAGATTGGTGATGTCGTTCTGCTTGATCGCATCGGTGTTCAGCGCGGTGATCGCCGCCGGGGTCTGCTCCAACCCGCTGGCGCGGCGCAGTGCGGTCACCACGATATCGTTAGGCTGGGGCACATCAGGAGCCGGCTGAGGCGCCGACTGCGCCTCGACCGCTGATGGCAACGCGGCCGCGCCCGCCAAGAAAAACGCCGTGATCGTTCTGGAATACATGATACCCCCCTGTGCAGGTGTTGCCAGCCGAGATCCGCCGAAAGCGGGATGCCCATGGCAAGGCTGGCAGCATGATCCGTGCCAGACGTGGGCCACCGCGCGCGGAGCCGGGATCGCGCCGCCAAGGCGGGCCGGGGATCATCTTGAAAATACGAGTAAGTGTTATTTTCAACATCTTCGCGGCCGCCACCTGCTGCTTTCTGTGCAGCCAGGCCCGCTTACCAGGCGGAGGATTGTCGCGTGCCTCGCGGATCCGGGCGTTGGCCCGGAATTTGCTTCTCACCCGTGGTTGCCGGACGTGCAGATATTTCCGGCCCGGTAGGGAGTATCCGCATGAACCGTCTTCGTTCGCGCCTGGCCGCATTGCTCAGGATGTTCATGTTGCTGGGCTGCCTTTTACCGGCCCATGTGCCGGCCCATGCCGCGGGCATTCCCGTTTCCGACGAGGCTCAGGGCGATCGTTTTCTCTCTGCCTTCTACGTCTGGCAGGGTGAGATCCCCGCGCAGCCTGGCCAGTTGCTGCGCAGTGAGCCTCTGCCCCGGGCCGCTGCCCAGAGCCAGGCCTCTCTGAACATCCGCATCCTTTATACCTCGACCGACGGGGTGACCGGCAGGAACCGCATCGTCGTCTCGGGCGCGGTCTTCCTTCCCAGGGGCAAGCCGCCGGCCGGTGGTTGGCCGATTATCGCCTGGGCGCATGGCACGCTGGGCGTGGGTGATGCTTGCGCGCCGTCATGGCTGGGCCGCGCCTATCGCGATGTCGCCTATCTCGACCGTTGGCTGTCGGAAGGCTATGCGGTGGTCGCGACGGATTATCAGGGGCTGGGCGTGCCCGGCCCCAATCCGGCGCTGAACAACCGCTCGAACGCCTATACAACGCTGGACAGCGTGCGCGCCGCGCTGGCCCTGCGCCGGGATCTGTCCAACCGCATCGTCGCGATCGGCCAGTCGCAGGGCGGGGCCGCAGTGATCGCAGTGGCCGGTTATGCGCCGCAATACGCGCCTGAATTGCATCTGTTGGGTGCGGTTTCCACCGGCGCGATGTACACGCCGCCCTATCCGCTTTTGCGCCCCCGCGCCGACCCGGACAAGGTCGAGGGCACGATTGCCTATGAGTATTACTCGGTCCTCGCTGCGCAGCAGGAGGACCCGGGGCTGAAGCCCTCGGAGATTTTCACCCCGCGTGGTGAAGCGCTGTACGAGCATTCGCGCAGCACGTGCGTTATCCCGCTTGAGGCTGATGTCGAGCTGGCGGGATTGACGGCGGCAAATGCGCTTCAACCCAACGCCGGGGCGCGATTGGCAAGCTGGTGGGCGGCGTGGCAGCGCTTTCCCACCCTCAGCTTCTCCATCCCCGTCTTCATCAGCATCGGCACGGACGATCCCGGCGCGCCCGGCCAGCGGGCCCTGGTGAAGGATGCCTGCGCGGCGGGCACGGTGATCGAGGCGCATGTCTATCCGGGCCATGACCATCAGGGCACGGTCAATCTTTCACTAGCCGATTCTGTGCCTTTCGTGAGGCGGGTGTTCGCCGGGCAGCCGGTCACGCCGCAATGCTCGCCCCAGTGACCGCGCTTTTGTCGCCTCTTCAGATCAGGAGTTTCCATGCGTTCTGTTGCTCATCGCCCCTTGCTGCTTGCTGCCACTCTCGCGCTGATGCCCGCGCCGGTGCATGCCCGCCCGCTCACCGATGCCGAGGCGCGGCAGATCGAAACTTCGGTCGACGCGCTTTCCCCCCAACTCGCCAGGCTGGCCAGTGACATCTGGGGCTATGCCGAGATCGGCTTCAAGGAAACGCGCAGCTCGGCCGAATTGGGAAAGGCGCTGCACGACGCCGGCTTTCAGGTGCAGACAGGCATCTCGGGCATTCCCACCGCCTTCCTGGCCAGCGCGGGCCACGGCGGTCCGGTGATCGCGCTGCTTGCCGAATACGATGCGTTGCCCGGCCTGTCGCAGTCCGCCGCGCCCGCGCCGCAATCGCTGGGCGGCATTGCCGGCCATGCCTGCGGGCACAATCTGCTCGGCGCGGCCTCCGTGACGGCAGCGATCGCGCTGAAACACTGGCTTGAGGTCAATCACCTTGCGGGCACGGTCCGCGTCTATGGCAGCCCGGCGGAGGAGGGCGGCTTTTCCAAGGTCTATTTCGTGCGTGATGGCCTGTTCAGGGATGTCGACACCGTGTTGAGCTGGCACCCGGGCGATCAGAACAACGCCTCTCAGGGCCAGTTGCTTTCCGTGGTTTCTGGCAAGTTCCGTTTCAAGGGCATCGCCTCGCATGCGGCGGTGGCGCCGGAGCGCGGCCGCTCGGCGCTGGATGCGGTGGAGATCCACGACGTCGCCGTCAACTTCATGCGTGAACACATCCCCGACGGGACGCGCATTCACTACGTCATCTCCGACGGCGGGGATCAGCCCAATATCGTGCCGGCCCACGCCGAGAGCTTCTATTACGTGCGCAACTATGACCCGGCGATCACGCAGGACGTCTGGAACCGGGTGGTAAAGGCGGCCGAGGGCGCGGCGCTTGCCACCGGCACCCATGTTACGACCGAGATCATCGGCGGCAGCTATGGCGACCTGCCCAACGACGCGCTGGGCCGGCTTGTCGACGCCAATCTTCGACGCGTGGGGGGATATCACTACTCCGCCGAAGAGGCCGCCTATGCAGCCCAGATCGCCGCCACGCTGCCCAAGGTGCCCGACGCGCTGCCACCCGAGGCGATCGGCCCCTATTCTGATGGCCGCCGTGTTCCTGCCTCGTCCGATGTCGGTGACGTGAGCTGGACGGTACCGACCAGCACGCTTGGCACCGCCACCTGGGTTGCCGGCACCGCCCCGCACAGCTGGCAGGCCGCCTCGGCCAGCGGCACCAGCATCGGCATCAAGGGCGCAGCCATCGCCGCCAAGACCCTGGCGCTGACCGGCGCCGAGCTGTTCCAGAGCCCCGACGTTATCGCCGCCGCCAAGGCCGAACTGGCCAGGCGGCAGGGGCAGGGCTTCGTCTACAAGCCGTTGCTCGGCGATCGCAAGCCACCGCTGGATTATACCGATCGCAAATAGCGCGTGATCGTTATGAGGCCGAACATCGGGCCGGTTTCCGTGCCCGATGTTCGGCATCGCGCCTCAGCGCTCAACCCTCGATCGTGGCATCGCGCACATTCACGGATTTTGCGATAACGCCATAGCGAGAGAACAGATCCGCCGCCCGCTGCTGTTCGGCCAGAAACGCCGGGTCGACCGCACCCACGCCCCATGGGCGATGGGCCAGCGCGCTTATCCAGTTCTGTACGCTGTCGCTGCGGCCGCTGTCGGTGAGCACATGCGCGGCCTCGGCGGTGTTGGCGGCCGCCCAGAGTTCGGTGTCGTTGAGTGCCTCGATCAGCGCGGCAATGATCTGGGGGTGGGCCTTGGCGTAAGCGCGATCGCCCCAGAAAACCGAGCGGTTGCGCACAAGGTCGGCAACCGGTGCTATGATCTGCGTGCCCGGCGCCTTGTCTTCCACTGCCGCCAGCAAGGGATCGTGGATCAGCCAGGCATCGGCGCCGCTGGCCAGAACATCCTCCGCCGTGGCGACGGCGGGAATGTCGATGACACGGATGTCCGCGGGCGCAAGCCCGGAGCGATCCAGGATTTCGGCGAAGGCGTGGGTTTGCCATGAGCCGACCGTGAAGGCGATCGAGCGCCCCTTCAGATCGGCAAGGGTCTTGATCGGCGAGGCGGCGGGAACGATCACCCCGCCATGCTCGGGATGCTCGCGCGAGCGGCCGAGATAGACGATATCGTCGCCGGCCGATTGGGCCACGATGGGCGGTGTGCTGCCGGTGGCGCCAACGTGGATGGCGCCGCTGCGCAGCAGGCCCGAGGTTTCGCGTCCATCGCGGTAGCGGATGAAGTCAACCTCGCCGACAGCTGCCTTGAGCCCTTCCTGCAAGGCGGGCACGCTGCTGAGCAGCCAGGTGGCCAGATTGTTGGGGTGAGCGCCGATCGTCAGGGTCATGAATGCAACTCCTTGGTGGATGAGGGGGAGAAGGCGCGAAGGGCGGCTTCCAGAAAGGATGGATCGGCCCAGTCTGCCAGATCGATATCCTGCCCGATGAAGTGATGGACGAGCAGGAAGCGCTTCTGGTCGGCCAGATGCTCGATCAGATCAGGGGCGAACGAGGGCGTGATCGCAGCGGCCAGCGCCGGGCCATAGGCATGGTGCACGCCATTGAGCGTGGCGCCGGTTTCCCGGCTGACGATGCGGGCGACCTCTTCGGGATTGCGCTTGCCCCATTCGGCCGCCCGCAGCAGCGTGATGAGATAACGCGTCACCAGATCGGGGCTCGCCTGCGCCAGCCGGGCGCTGACGGTAATGGCGCGGGGGGTGCCGTTGTTGATCTGCGGTGCAGCCGCGCCCGCCGGATCGACCTGCCAGATCACCCGCACTGCGCCCGAGAGCACCAGATCGGCGCCCAGAGCGCCCTTGATCGAGATGGCATCGCCCGCTCCGGCACGCAGTGCGGCCAGTTCCCAGTCATAACCGTCGAGCGCGCGTTGGCCCATCTCGGCCTTGGGGCGGGGGATGCGCACCAGCCTTTCGGGCAAGGGGAGCTGGGTGGCGGCAAAAGCGTTGTGGTAGCCGCGCAGGCTCATCGCGGCGAAGAAATCGACCCGGCCCGCGCCGTGATCGGGCACCAGCAGGCGGCCATCGGCCAGATCGGCAAGGCCTTGAAAAGGGGCATCCGGCAGCACTGCGATGGCCTGGAATTCGGGCACGAAGGTCAGCCCGATCAGCACCGTAGCGGCCCCGGCGGCGCGCGCAGCCATGGCCGGCACATTGCCGCCTTCGCGAAACAGGGCGGCCAGCCCATGGTCGAAATGGGCTTCCTGCTGCGGCTGTGGCGCATCGGTGATCGGGCGCACGGCGATGCCGTCGGGCGCGAATTCTGCGGCCAGCAGGTCGTGCTCGATGGCGATGCCGCTGGCGCTGGGCACCGGGCAGCGCGTGTACCAGAGGCTGTCGATGGCGGGCGGGTTCATACGCGGCCTCCTTCAAAATTTCTACAAAATGTATAAACAGTGCGACTCAAGGTAAAAATTGATTGACAGAGTGTCAAATCAAAATAACTTTTGTCGAATGCAAGCCAGGCTGTCTTCGCGGCAGTGCCGGCTTCCTTCCTTCAGCTGCAGGGTGAAGCCATGAACGCATCGGGACGAAAGGCATGACAGTGGCTCCCGGCCTTTCGCGGCTCGCGCCTTTCTCGCGGGCCTTTTTCTCGCGGGCTTTGCCGCTGCGGGCGATCCTGGGTGTATGGCTGCTGGTGGGCCTGCTCTATGTTGCGCGGCCTGTCGTCCAGCCCCCTTTCGCGCCTCGCCGAGCGCAGGGGGCTGGCGGTGTTGCCGATCTGAGCCGGCAGGCGCAGCTGGTGCCGCATTTCGCGATGGAGCCGCGCATCCACGCCATGCTTCCGGCCGACATCCGGGCGAAGGGGCGGATGTCGGTGGCGATGAGCGTGGGCATCGCCCCGGTCAACTTTCCCGGTGATACGCCTGAGGAGGTGCGGGGTTTTACCCCTGATCTTGCCGCCGCGCTTGCCCAGATACTGGGGATCCGCTTCGAGCCGACGATCTATCCCAGCACGGCCTCGCAGCTGCTCGCGCTGGAGGCAGGGCGCGTGTCACTGGCGATCTCGACCAACAGCGATACGCCCGAGCGCCAGCGCAGCTACGATTTCATCGACTATCTCGTCGCGCAGAACAGCCTCGTGATGCAGAGCCACGACAGCGGGCGCCTGCGTGATGTGACGCAGCTTTGCGGACAGCCCTTTGGCGAGGTCAAAGGCGCGGTATCGCTGCTGCCGGAATTCGAGGCGCTGTGTCGCAGCCGCCATTTGCCCGCGCCGATCCTTTCCTCCTTCGACGATGCGCCCTCGATGATGCTGGCGCTCGCTTCGCGGCGCATTCTCTGTTTCGTCGGCAGCCCGTTCAACACGGTCTATCTGCGTTCCCAGGGCGTTGCCGTCAGCGAGGCGCTTCTGCCCGAAGCCGGACGCAAGCTCCTCGGGCTGACCGTTTCCCGCCGTGATCCGGACATCACCAGAGCCGTCATGGCGGCGATGCAGGTGCTGGTCGCCAATGGCTACTACCGGCGTGCTCTCGATCGCTGGGGGTTGGGCCCCTATGCGATGGAGCCCGGCGTTAACCTGGAAGGGCCGCGCCGTGACGCGGCCTGATTGCCTTTTTCCCTCCCCTAGAAAGAGCCAGTGTGACTGATCAGCAATCCGCCCCTCTCGACGGTCTTCTCGTGATCGATTTCTCCCGCCTGATTGCGGGGCCCTGCGCCACCGATCTGCTGGCCTCGATGGGCGCGCGGGTGATCAAGGTGGAGAGCCCCGATGGCGATCCGATGCGGCTGACCCGATCCACTGTTGCAGGCGGTGGACCGGTGGCGCCTTCCTTCGCGGCGTTCAACACGCTGAAGGAGACGATCATGCTCGATCTCAAGGACGCTGCTGATGTTGCCGCGGCGGTGGAGCTGTGCCGGGGTGCGGATGTGGTGGTGGAAGCCTTTCGCCCCGGCGTGATGGACCGGCTGGGGCTGGGGGCGGAGCAGTTGCGGGCCATCAATCCGGCGCTGGTCTATGCCTCGCTCTCGGCCTTTGGTGACAGCGGGCCCGACCGCAGGCGCGGCGGGGTCGATATCGTGCTGCAGGCCGAAACAGGGCTGATGGCGGTCACGGGTGATGCCGATCAGGCGCCGACCAAGGCGGGCGTTCCGGTGATCGATGCCGCCAGCGGGGCGATGCTGGCCATCGGTATTCTGGGGGCGCTGGTGGGCCGGGAGCGCAAGGGCGTGGGCGACAGGGTCAGTACCTCGATGCTTGATGTCGGCATCCATCTTCAGGCGCAGCAATATGCCGAATATCTCAATTCGGGCCTCTTGCCGCCGCGTGTGGGCAACAAGGCGCCCTATGCCGCGCCGGCCGAGGTCTATCGCGCGCGCGACGGGCAGCTGGTGCTTTCGGCCCATATTGCCGCGCATTGGCGGGTGCTGTGCGACATTCTGGGGCATCCGGAATGGCGCGAGGAGGAGCGCTTTGGCACGGTGGAGCAAAGGGTGCGCCATCGCACTGCGCTCAACGAGGCCATCGATGCCGTGTTGCTGACGCAGGACCGGGCCCATTGGCTTGCCGTCTTTGCTGCCGCCGGGCTGACCGCCGGACTGGTGCAGGATTACGGGCAGGTGGTGGACAGCGCGCAGGTTGCCGCCAATGGCAGTGTGGTCGCGGCGCAGAATGTCGATGGGTCGCCCTTGCGGATCATCCGCACGCCCTTACGCTTCGAGAGTTTCGACGATTGCCTCCTGCCGCGCAAGGTGCGCGGGATCGGGGAAAACAGCGCGGCCATTCGCCAGGCGCTTGAGGAGAACGCCGCATGAGCGATCTGCTGATCGAGCGTGAGGGGGCGGTTGCCATCGTCATCTTCAACCAGCCGGCGCGGCGCAATGCGATGACGCTGGCGATGCTGCGTGATCTTGCGGCGGGGCTGCGCGGCTTCGAGGAGGAGGAGGGCCTGCTGGCGGTGATCCTCACGGGCGCGGGCACGCAGGCCTTCGGCGCGGGGCTGGATATTCGCGAGGCGGCCACGCTGTCGCAGGAGGAGCATGCTGAACAGCACCGGCTTTACGAGGAATGTCAGCGGCGCCTGGCTGCCTTTCCCCGCCCCCTGATTGCCGCGATCGAAGGTGTTGCCGCCGGGGGATCGCTGCAGATGGCGTTGCATTGCGATCTGCTGGTTGTGGCCGAGGGGGCCAGGATCGGCATGCCGGAGCTGAGCGCGGGCCGCCCCTGCATTCTGGGCTCCTTTCTGCTGATGCAGCGGCTTGGCGCGGGCGCGGCAGCGCGGCTGGTGCTGGGGCAGGATTGGCTTACCGCGCAGGAGGCGGCCGCCTGCGGCCTGGCGACAAGGGTTGTTGCGGCAGGCGAAGCGCTGGAGGCGGCGCGATCCTATGCGCAGAAGCTGGCGGGCACTGCGCCCGCTGCCTTGCGGGCCACACTGGATTGGCTGCGCCAGTTGCGTGTTCGCCCAGGGGCGACTCTGGATGATGCCATGCGCCATGCCGAGCAGGTGCTGCCCGCGCTGGCGACGTCGCAGGAGGCTTTGGCCGCAGGCGCAAGGTTGGCGGAGCGCGGCCATGCTTGAACCTGCCGTGTTTGATCTGGCCGCGATCCGCGCAGGCCTTCCGGCGCTGCACGCGCAGATCTATCTCAACAGCGGCACGGTCGGCCCGCTGCCCGCCGTGGTGGCGCAGGCGATGCGCGATGCGGTGAGCGAGGATGAGCTGCGCGGGCGGGCCTCCGGGCGGCGGTTTGCCAAAATCCATGCACTGCTGGCCGATTGCCGTGAGCGGCTCGGGGTTCTGGTCGGGGTGTCGGGGCATGAGATCGCCTTGACCAGCGGCACGACCGAGGGACTGGCCATCGCGCTGGACCGGCTCGACTGGCTGCCGGGCGAGCGGATCGTCACCAGCGATCTGGAGCACCCCGATGTCATCGCCTTGCTGGAAGCGCTGAAAGGGCGCCGGGGCGTGGACATCGTGACGGTGGCGATGGCGGGACTGGACGATGCGGCGGCGGTCGAGGCTTTCGCGCAGGTTTTGGCCCCGGGAGCGAAGCTGGCCCTGTTGTCGCATGTCGCTTTCGGGTCCGGGCGGGTTCTGCCCATCAAGGCGATCGCGGCGGCGGCCCATGCAGTCGGCGCGCAGGTGGTGGTCGACGGGGCGCAGGCGGTGGGGGCGATCGTTGTCGATGTTCCTGCGCTGGGGGCCGATGCCTATGCCTTCCCCGGCCAGAAATGGCTGATGGGGCCCGAAGGCAGCGGGGCGCTGGTCCTGCGCCGGAGCGGTGTCGATGCTTCCGTCTGGGAGCGGGGCACGGCGCCCAAGGCGATCTGGGCAGGTTTGCAGGCGGCATTGGTCTGGCGCGCCGAACTGGGACGGGAAGCGGCGCTGGCCGCGCGGATCGCGCGCGTGCGTGAGGATTTGCGCACCGTGCTGGCTGCCCATGCCCATGTGACGGTGATCACGCCTCCCGATGGTGCGGGGCTGCTCACCTTCCGGCTCGATGGCGCCGATGGCCCTCATGCCTTGCAGCGCCTGAGCGCCCGGCGCATCGCTGCGCGCGACATTCCCGGCACGGACTGGGTGCGCCTCTCCGCCGGTATTTTCGTGAGCGCCGCCGATGTCGCGGCCGTGGGCGCGGCGCTGGCCCATGGCGAGGTGGCGGCATGAGCGGGGATTTCGTGCCGCTGGCCCAGGCCATGGGGATCGAGCAGATCGAGGCCGCGCCCGAGCGTGTGGTGACCCGCATGCCCGTTGCGCCCAACCGCCAGCCTGCCGGATTGCTGGCGGGTGGCGCTTCGGCGATGCTGGCGGAAAGCACCGCCTCGCGCGCGGCCATGCTTCATGCCGCGCGTCTCGGAAAGGTCGCCGTGGGGGCTGAACTCAATGCGACCCACCATGCCGGCGTGCGCGAAGGCCATGTTATCGCCACTGCCAGCGCGCTCCATCTGGGGCGCAGCAGCGCCTCTTATGACGTCGTTATCACCGATGAAGCTGGCAAACGGGTTTGTACGGCTCGTGTCCTGTGCTTGATGATCGATCGGCCTCACTCATGAGGCTGGCTGCAAGCAGAGGATATGCGATGACATCCGCCGGAGACGTGAATGAGGTTCACCCCAATCTGCGCCAGGCCGTGGGCATGGTCGAGGGATTGGCGAGCACCTTCGGGCCGCGCAGCGAGGTGCTGGTCCATGATCTGTCGCTGATCCCCAATTCGATCATCGCCATCAGCGGCGGGCTCACCGGCCGCGCGGTCGGCGGCTCGATGACCGATATGCTGCTGGCCCGCGTGCGCTCGGGCGACTTTGAGGATCTGCTCAACTACATGACGGCGATGGACGACGGGCGCACCTTCCGTTCGTCCACCCTGTTTATCCGTGACGGGGACGAGGTGCTGGGCTGCATGTCGATCCACCAGGATGTGACCGAATGGCGCCACCTGAGCGCCTTTGCCGAATGGCAGCTGAGCGGCACCGGGGTGCGCGCGCGCGATCTGCCCACGTTGCTGACCGAGGACGGGGTGAGCGCCGAACGCTTTCCGCCCGATGTGGAGGCGCTGCGCAGCGAGTTGATCAGCCGGGCGATTGCCGACATCGGCGTCTCGATCGAACTGCTGCACAAGCGCCACAAGCTGGCCATCGTCCAGCGGCTGGAGCGTGAGGGCTTTTTCATGCTGCGCGATGCCGTGCCGCAGTTGGCCTCGGCTTTGTCGGTCACGCGGCACTCCGTCTACAATTATCTCAACGAGGCCCGCGCAGAAAGCGCGGCAAACGAAAGCTCATGATCCTGGCCACGCTGTCCCCGCCGCCCGCCGCCGTGACCAGCCCCTTGCAGGCGCGGCCCCATCCATGGCGATGGGTTTCGGGGGCGGTGCTGCTGCTGGGGCTGGCGTGGCTGGGAACTGTATTGGCGCGCTCGCCGGGCCTGCAATGGAGCGTGGTGGCCCAGTATCTGGGATCGCGCACGATCCTGCTGGGCCTTTGGGCAACGCTGTGGCTGACCTGCGTGTCCATCCTGCTTGGCTTCGCGCTGGGCACGGGGCTCGCCATGGCGCGGCTGTCGCGCAATCCGGTGCTGCAAGGGGCGGCCTGGGTCTATATCTGGTTCTTCCGTTCGGTGCCTTTGCTGGTGCTGATCCTCTTTGCTTTCAACATCGCCTATCTCGTGCCGCAGATCAGCATCGGCCTGTCGGGGCGGGCGCCGTTGCTGTCCATGGCGACCAACGATCTGCTCACGCCGATGGGGGCGGCGCTGCTGGCGCTGGTGCTGCATGAAGCGGCCTATGCCGCAGAGGTCGTGCGCGGGGGAATCCTGGCGGTGGATCAGGGGCAGTTCGAGGCGGCCATGGCGCTGGGGCTGAGCCCGCGCGCCACAATGACGCGCATCATCCTGCCCCAGGCGATGCGGGCGATCATACCGGCGGCTGGCAACCAGTTGATCGGTTTGCTCAAAGGTACGTCGATGGTGAGCGTGATCGCGGTGGGCGATCTGCTCTATTCGGCGCAGTCGGTTTACAGCCGGACCTTTCAGGTGGTGCCGCTGCTGATCGTGGTGACCATCTGGTATGTCGCGTGCACCAGCCTGCTCTCGCTGGGGCAGTATTACATCGAACGGCATTTCGCGCAGGGTGCGCTGCGCCAGTTGCGGCCCATGGCGTGGCAAAGGCTGCGGGCGCGGTTCGGCCCGGCTTCGGTGGAGGCATGAGCATGGCGGCCTTTCTCAGCATCCAGGGGCTTCGCAAATCCTTTGGCGCGCATGAGGTGCTCAAAGGGGTGGATCTCGATGTGCGCAAGGGCGAGGTGGTGGCGCTGATCGGCCCGTCGGGATCGGGCAAGAGCACGCTGCTACGCTGTGTGAACCAGCTGGAGCGCTTTCAGGCCGGACGCGTCACGCTGGATGACGAACTGATCGGCTATGAAGAACGGCACACGCGCCATGGCCCTGTTTTGCGCGCGGTTTCGGTCCGTGAACTGAACCGGCAGCGTGCGGACATCGGCATGGTCTTTCAGCATTTCAACCTTTTTCCGCATATGACCGCACTGGAAAATATTGTCGAGGCGCCTGTCAGGGTGCGCGGCTTTGCGCGCGATCGTGCCGAAAACGAAGCGCTGGATCTGCTGGCCCGCGTGGGCCTGGCAGGCAGGGAAGGGGCGTATCCGCGCGCTTTGTCTGGCGGGCAGCAGCAACGTGTGGCCATCGCCCGCGCGCTGGCGATGAAGCCCAAGCTGATGTTGTTCGACGAGCCGACATCGGCGCTGGACCCGGAGGTGATCGGCGAGGTTCTGGCGGTGATGGCCGATGTGGCCTGTGGCGGCATGACGATGCTGGTGGTGACCCATGAGTGGGGTTTTGCGCGCGAACTGGCCGATAGCATCGTCTTCTTCGACCAGGGGCAGATCGTCGAGATGGGCACGCCGCAGCAGTTGTTTGAGGAGCCGCTTCATCAGCGCACCCGCGATTTTGTGAGGGGCCGAGTATATATCTAATTTGTAAGGAGATAAATTAAATATATCCATGACGCCATGGTGTAGAAGAATTTTATTTACGACCGCATTTGGCATTATTACCTACCGAAAAAATAGGAAATAAGAATCGAATCATCGAAAGATTCAGAATATTTCTGATCTATCGAGGTGAGATCGTGCGTCAAAAATTATAATACTTCAACTGTGGGGATAAATCATGAAGCATGACCTTTGGAAATGCGTGAACGCGGTGCGTTCTGCTTGTCGCTTGTCATCAGGCCGCGTCGAAAAGGGCTGGCTGATCGCGTCAGGTGGCCTCATCGGCCTTGGCTCGGGCCTCTCCCTGGCCCATCCGGCACTGGCGCAGGAGGCCACCGCCGCTCGTGAGGACATCATCGTTACCGGTACGCGCGATCCCGGCCAGACGGCCCGGCAAAGCATCAGCCCGATCACCGTGCTGGGCACAGCGCAACTGCGCGATACCGGGCAGGCCGATCTGCGCGATACCCTCCAGCAACTCGTTCCCTCGATCACGCGGCCGCTGATTGGCGCCAGCCCGGCGGCGATGGTCGATGCCTTCAGCCTGCGCGGACTGACGTCCGATCAGACACTGGTGCTGGTCAACGGCAAGCGGCGCCATACCTCCTCGGCACTCTTCTATGCCCCCGGACCGCAGCAGGGTACCACCCCGGTCGATATCGACATGATCCCGCTCGGAGCGATCCAGCGGGTCGAGATCCTGCAGGACGGCGCGGCGGCGCAATATGGCTCGGACGCGATCGCAGGAGTGGTCAATATCATCCTCAAAAACGATCATAAAGGCGTTCATCTGCAAAGCACCAACGGCGGCTATTATGCGGGTGACGGTTTCACGTCGCAGGAATCGGCCAATGTCGGGCTGGGGCTGGGGGCCAACGGCTTTCTGGATCTGAGTGCTGATTTCCGCTACCAGGATCACACCATCAGGAGCGGCCCTGACAGCCGCACCGGTCTGAAAGACAATCCCTCGCTCAGTTCTCCCCGTCAGACACGCGAGACGGTGGGCTATAATCTGGGCTATGATCTGGGGCCCGATACATCCCTTTATTCTTTCGGCACCTATGGTCACCGTGTGGCCGATGCCTATCAATTGCGCCGGCTGCCTACCGTGGCGCCCACGATCTATCCGGGCGGCTTCGTGCCGATCATGCGCAATTATGAAGATGATTACGCAATCACCGCCGGGGTCAGCCAGAAGAACCTGGTGGGATGGAACCTGGATTTTTCCACCACCTTCGGCCGCAACATTCTGAACGAGGATCTGCTGAACACCGTGAACACCACGCTGCTTGCGAATACGGGCAGCTCGCCCACGCATTTCCGGCAGATGAGCTACAAGAACAGCCAGTGGACCAACAATCTGGATTTGCGCCGCGCAATTCCGCTCTCCTTCCTCGCCGCGCCTCTCAATATCGCGCTGGGCGGCGAATTCCGGCGCGAGACCTATGACCTGGGCGCCGGCGAGCCAGGATCCTATTACGGCACCGGCCCACAGGGGCAGCGCGGCCTCTCGCCCGATCTGGCGGGCCATTCGGCGCGCAGCGTGGAGGCGGCCTATGCCGAACTCTCGACCCGGCTGACGCCTGCGTGGCAGGTCGATCTGGCCGGGCGTTTCGAGCATTATTCCGATGCGGGCAACACCACCACCGGCAAGATCTCCTCGCGCTACGACATCACCCCGCGCCTTGCCCTGCGCGGCACCTTCAGCAATGGCTTCCGCGCGCCCAGCCTGGCGCAGGAAAACTTCAGCAATTTCGCCACCACGCCAACCGCCATCCAGGGGCTGGTGAAGGTGAATTCGGTGGCAGGCGCGCTGCTTGGCGCGCGGCCGCTCAAGCCCGAACGCTCGCAGAACATCAGCTTCGGCGCTGTCGCCAGCCCGATCGATGGGCTGCATCTCAGCCTGGATGCCTATCAGATCCGCGTGAAGGACCGGATCGTGGCCGCCGGCGTTTACAATGGCGCCGCCGCCATCGCCGCCTTCAACGCGGCGGGCATCACCATTCCCAGCGGCATCTCGGCTTCTGCCGTATCGGTGCAATATTTCGCCAATGCCGCCGACACGCGCACGCGGGGCTTGGATTTCCTGGCCGACTACACCACGCGTCTGGGCCGGTCCGACACGCTCAAATTCGACGCGGCGGTGAATTTCAACAGCACCGACGTTACGCGCGTGGGCACCGACGGCAATGGCAATCTTCTGCTCAATGCCCAGCAGAAGGCCTTCCTCTCGACCTCATTCCCCAAGAACAAAGCGATCGTCGGCGTCAACTGGACTCATGGTGCATGGAACTTTGGCCTACATGAAACGCGCTATGGCGAAGTGACCTCGCAATTGACCTATTACTCAGGGCCATATGCCAATTCGGTAACACAATTTCGGGCATTCCCGCAACCGGCCCGCTATACGACCGATGTCGTGATCGGCTGGCAGGCAACGCCGAAATTGCGCCTGACGGCGGGGGGCAACAATTTGTTCAACGCCATGCCCCGCGAAATACCGGCCGAGAACCAGTATCTGGGCGTCTGGAAATATGACTGGTACGTCCAGCAGATCGGCTTCAACGGCGGCTACTACTACTTCCGCCTGAATCTCGATCTTTGATACTCGATGGGAAGCGGGCCCCTTCTGGCGAGGGGCTAGCTTCCCGAAGGCGATTTGCCATGGTCCCAGGCAGAGAGCGTGGCTGGCTCGCACCAGCGGTCTCTTGAAGTGTTCAGTTGTTGGCCACGGTGCCGTTGATAAACTGCCTCAAGGAGAGGCCTTTCCATTTCACGCTGATGAGCGTGCCGGACATGCCGATAACGGCCAGCGCGCGGTTCACAGGGGGGAAGTAGGCGTCGGCATTGGCCTGCGCCCATTGGCGCAGTTGTTCAAGCGAGGGGCGGCCCGAGGGGCATCTGCCACTGTCCGAAGTGTAGCGCGGAGACTTCATGCTGGTCGTGCTGGAACCAAGGGGATGAATGAGCGTCGGCTTTAAGCGCTATGGCTCAGGTAGGTAAACAGCAGGTATGGCGGCGGTTATGTCCCTGCTGAATCATAGTGGCTCTGCATGGCACGGACCTTTTCCCAATGCGCCTTGGCCCAATCGACCAGCCCTTGGGTAGGGGCGAGCAGGCTGCGTCCCAGACTGGTGATCTCGTATTCCACGCGTGGTGCCACCTCCGGGAACACCTCCCGCGTTACGAGCCCGTCGCGCTCCAGGCTGCGCAGCGTAACGGCCAGCATCCGCTGTGAAATCCCTGGCACCGCGCGCTCCAACTCGGAGAAGCGGGCCCGTCCGCCCAGAAGATCGAGCGAAAGAACCACGAAAATGGTCCACTTGTCGCCAATGCGCGAAAGCAGTTCGCGCACCGCCAGCGGGGATGCAGGGCGGGCCATGGCTTACCTCAAGGTCAGTGACTGCGCAGAAAGTGCCTTCTTCTGCGAAAGTCACTTCCGGTTTATGGGTCCCTTACGACAGGTAAGCAATCATGCGAGGCCCTTCATGCCGCAGACCGACTATACAGCCTACGCCCCCGCCGCCCCCTATTTCGACCTTGTTCGCCAGGCACTGGGCGATGCGGTGGAGGGCGAGCACTTCTTCGACATCGTGGCGCCCGACATCGCCTATGAAGTGCTCTACGACTTCCCGGGCTGGCCGCGCCTGACGCCGGGGCGCGCGGCGCTGATGGACGCCTTTCGCGGCTATGTGCAGCATATTGCGCTCGCCTCCACCAGCGATCTGGTGGTGCACCGGGCCGACAATGGTTGCGTGTTTGTGCTGGAATATGAGGTGCACGGCACGATCCTCACCACAGGCCGCCCCTATCACAACCGCTTCTGCTCGATCGTCACGATCACCAACCGCAAGATCGTACACTGGCGCGATTACATGGATTCGCTGGCCGCGTGGAACGCGCTGACCGCTTGAACGGCCTCTCATGCAACAGATCCTGCTCATCGAGGCCAGCCCGCGCGGGGTAGCCTCCGCCAGTCGCGCCGCAGCCGCGCATCACCCCGCAGCCAAGCTGGTCCGTCGCCTTGGCCCTGTCCGATAGGCTGGTGGCCGAGCCGCTCGCCTCGGACTGCCTGGTGATTGCCACGCCGCTGGGGCATATCGACACACTCGCGATCTGAAGCGAGAGGGGCGATAGGGCTGGAAGCCCCGGCCTGCCCTTAAGGCAGGGCCTTTGACATAAGCGATACCGTCGGCAGGCAACTGCGCCCTAGTAGACATCGCGGACATAGCGTTTGTCCTGCTGCATCCGGGCGACATAATCGGCAGCCTGCGCGGGGTTCATGCCGCCATGCGTGGCCATGATCTGGCGAAGCGCTGCATCAACGTCCCTGGCCATGCGCGCGGCATCGCCGCAGACATAGACATGCGCGCCTTCCTCGAGCCAGCGCCACAGGTCCGCGCCTTCCTCGATCATGCGGTGCTGGACATAGACCTTCTCGGCCGTGTCGCGCGAGAAGGCGAGGCTGAGCTTCGAGAGGTGGCCGTCGCGCTGCCAGGCTTCGATCTGGTCGCGGTAGTA
>DATMUT010000648.1:0-3403 GCA_035563755.1 Novosphingobium sp. | reverse complement strand
AGGCCCAAGCTTGGTGTCGCGGGCCATCACCTCGAACTCCTCGATATGGATCGAGGTGAAGACGTCCTCCTTCACGATCCGCTCGGAGATCAGGATGGAGTCCTCGTAGTTGTAGCCGTTCCAGGGCATGAACGCGACCAGCACGTTACGGCCCAGCGCCAGCTCGCCCAGTTCGGTGCTCGGACCGTCGGCAATGACATCGCCCTTCTCGACGATGTCACCCACCTTCACCAGCGGGCGCTGGTTGATGCAGGTCGACTGGTTCGAACGCTCGAACTTCTGCAGCGTGTAGATGTCCACGCCCGACTTGCCCGGCTCGATGTCGCCCGACACGCGGATGACGATACGGGTAGCGTCCACCTGGTCGACAATGCCCGGGCGCGAGGCGGCAATGGCCGCACCCGAATCGCGGGCCACCGTCTCTTCCATGCCCGTGCCCACGAAAGGCGCGTCGGCCTTGACCAGCGGCACAGCCTGACGCTGCATGTTCGAGCCCATGAGCGCGCGGTTGGCGTCGTCGTTTTCCAGGAACGGAATGAGCGAGGCCGCAACCGAGACGAGCTGCTTGGGGCTGACGTCCATCAGCGTGATCGTGTCGCGCGGGGCCATCACGAATTCGCCGTTCTGACGGGCCGAGACCAGTTCCTCGACGAACGAACCGTCACCGTTGGTTTCGGCCGAAGCCTGCGCCACCGTGTGCTTCTGCTCTTCCATCGCCGAAAGGTAGACCACGTCCTTGGTCACCTTGCCGTCGATCACCTTGCGGTACGGCGTCTCGATGAAGCCGTACTTGTTGACGCGCGCAAAGGTCGAGAGCGAGTTGATCAGACCGATGTTCGGGCCTTCCGGCGTCTCAATCGGGCAGATACGGCCATAGTGGGTCGGGTGAACGTCGCGGACTTCAAAGCCTGCGCGCTCACGCGTCAGACCGCCCGGCCCGAGCGCCGAAACGCGACGCTTGTGCGTCACTTCGGACAGCGGGTTGGTCTGGTCCATGAACTGCGAGAGCTGCGAGGAACCGAAGAACTCGCGGACGGCAGCAACGGCCGGCTTGGCGTTGATGAGGTCGTTCGGCATCACCGTCGACACGTCGACCGACGACATGCGCTCCTTGACCGCACGCTCCATGCGCAGCAGGCCAACGCGGTACTGGTTTTCCAGCAGCTCGCCCACCGAACGCACGCGACGGTTGCCGAGGTTGTCGATGTCGTCGACCTCGCCCTTGCCGTCCTTCAGGTTCACCAGCTCCTTGACCACGGCCAGGATGTCGTTGGTTTCCAGCGTGGTCTGCGTGTCGACCACGTTCAGGCCCAGACGCATGTTCAGCTTGACGCGGCCCACGGCCGACAGGTCGTAGCGGTCGGCATCGAAGAACAGGCCGGCGAACAGCGCCTCGGCGGTCTCGCGCGTCGGCGGCTCGCCAGGGCGCATCACGCGATAGATGTCGGCCAGAGCGTGGTCGCGGTCCTCGGCCTTGTCGGCCTTGAGCGTGTTGCGGATCCAGGGGCCGGTGCTCACATGATCGATGTCGAGCAGCTCGAGATAGTCGATCCCGGCAGCGTCGAGCGCGGCCAGGTTCTCAGGCGAAACCTCGTCGCCCGCCTCGATGTAGATGCGGCCGGTCGACTCGTCGATCACGTCATTGGCGCTGTAACGGCCGAAGATTTCCTCGGTCGGGATCAGCAGCTCGGCCAGGCCATCCTTCTCGGCCTTGTTGGCGGCGCGCGGCGAAATCTTGGCGCCGGCGGCAAACACCACCTCGCCCGACTTGGCATCGACGATGTCGAAGGCCGGCTTGGCACCGCGCCATGCCTCGGCGGCATAGGGGATCTTCCAGCCGCCCGAAGCGCGGTTCCAGGTGATCTGCTGGTAGAAGTAGTGCAGGATCTCTTCGTCGTTCAGGCCCAGCGCGTGCAGCAGCGCGGTGACCGGCAGCTTGCGCTTGCGGTCGATACGGACGTTGACGATGTCCTTGGCGTCGAACTCGAAGTCGAGCCACGAACCGCGGTACGGGATCACGCGGGCGGCAAACAGGTACTTGCCGCTCGAGTGGGTCTTGCCGCGGTCATGGTCGAACAGCACGCCCGGCGAACGGTGCATCTGGCTGACGATCACGCGCTCGGTGCCGTTGATCACAAAGGTGCCGTTGTCGGTCATGAGCGGCATGTCGCCCATGTAGACATCCTGCTCCTTGATATCGAGCACCGACCGGGTCTCGGTCTCGGCGTCGACTTCAAACACGATCAGGCGCAGCGTCACCTTCATCGGCGCGGAATAGGTGATCCCGCGCTGACGGCATTCGGTGATGTCGTACTTGGGCTCTTCCAGCTCGTAGTGGACAAAGTCCAGCTCGCTGGTGCCGGCAAAGTCGCGGATCGGGAAGACCGAACGCAGCGTCTTTTCCAGACCCGAGACATAACCCACCGACGGGTCCGAACGCAGGAACTGCTCGTAGCTCTCGCGCTGCACCTCGATCAGGTTGGGCATCTGCACGACTTCGTGGATGTCGCCAAAGATCTTGCGGATGCGGCGCTTGGCCGATGCGCGGCCCGCCTTGGGCTGGGCTTGCTGGGGCTGGGTAGCCATAGGGCTGTCGTTTGCCTCTTCGCTGGGGCGAGGGAGCGTGAACCGGGCCCCTTGCGCCCGAAGGCATGGGGAAGCACCGAGTCGCGCACCGACGCGAAAATATTGCCACGCGCGGATGTGGCGCATTCAGACGACGCGAAAAGGGCCGCGATGGGCACGCAAAAACGCCGGTTTCCCGGTGATTGCGGCCAGCGGCCCGAAACGTCGGATGAATGCCTTCGCCTCCGTCCTAGAACCGGTTCCCGCGTTGAACCGGCCTTGCTCGAGGCGATACGAGGCGCTTCCTACCGATTTTGCGTCCGAAAGTCAAACCGCCCGGCCCGTCGGCACAGGCCGCTCAATACAGGCCCGGCACCAGGCGAAAGCGCACCTGCCCGGCAAAGGCGCGATAGGCCGGGTCCTGCCCCAGCAGCGCCTCCTCGGCCATCATGCGCAGGATCTGCGCCCACCAGGCGATCGCATAGATAGCCAGATTGAACAGGCTGGGAAACATCAGCAACTGGCCCAGATGCACCCACAGATAGCCGGCATACATGGGGTGGCGCACGAAGCGGTACAGCCCCTGCGTTTTGACCCCGCGATTGGCCGGCGCCACGCCAAAGCTGCGCCGCAGCGACAGCTTGGCCCCCGCCTGCAGCAGATTGCCCAACAGCCAGAACACAATCGCCACCGGCCCGACCCAACCGGGCAGCACCACCTGCGCCACCGGCTGCACCATCAGCGGCGCGCCCGTGGCCGCAATCGCCAGCAGCCAGTCGCCCAGCCGCAGCGAGATCGCCCGGCTGGGGCGGCGCAGCAGCGTAAAGGCCATGACCGC
>DATMUT010000647.1:0-4733 GCA_035563755.1 Novosphingobium sp. | reverse complement strand
AAACGCTGCGCCAGTCGGCGGCCAGCAGGCGGTATTCCTGCAGGCCGTTGCCGTTCAGGGTGCTGTCGGCATGGGCAAAGGTCAGGGCCACGCCATCATGGGCGCCCTCCCAGCCGAGTTTGGCAAAGCCCTTCCACGAACGGCTGGCCGAGGCATAGCGCCAGCCATCCTCGCGCAGGCCTTCCATCGCGCCATACCAGTGCAGGCCGTTGTCGCTGTGGCCGCCCACTTCCATGCTGCCCCGCGCGCGCCCGGCCGAACCGCCGCTGATGGCCAGCGACAGGCCCGGATCGGACAGGCCGCTCTTGGTCTCGATGGCCAGCGCGCCGCCCAGCGCATTGCGCCCGAACTGGGGCGCCGCGCCTGTTACCAGCCGCGAGGAGGACAGCGCGATGGTGGGCATGAGATCCCAGCTGACCACATCGCCAAAGGGCTGGTTGGCGCGAATGCCGTCGACATAGACGGCAATGCCCTGCGGCGTGCCCAGCAGCGGCGAGGCGGTATAGCCCCGGAACGACAGGTCGGGCTGGAGCGGATTGCCCTGCGTCTCGGCGATGGCCACGCCCGGCGCGGTGCGCGCCAGCGCATCCGACAGCGAAATGGCGTGGGATTCGCGGATGGCCCTGGCATCGATCGAGACGCGCTCGTCGCTGGCGGCATGGCTGAGCGGCGTTGGCGCGCTCACGATGATCGTGCTGGCATCGGCGTCGTTATAGGCATTGGCGGCGGCATCGGCCGCCATTGCGCGGCCCGGCATCAGCGCCGGCATGGCCAGCATCGCGGCCCCGGCCAGCAACCAGAATTTCTCTTGCACCTTCTCGTGCCCCTCTCTTGCATCGCCCCTGTGCCGGGGCTGTTGCACAAGGGTGTAACAGCTGCGTCCCGGCAAATCCTGAGATGCTGCTCAGGATGGCCAAAGGTATGAGAGAAAAGGGCTGTTTGCCCCGCGGCTCAGCGCTGTTCCGCGCAGTCGAGGCGGAAACCCTGCCCCTTGACCGCGCGCACGGCCAGCTGGTCGGTCACTTCAGCAATGCGCCGGCGCAGGGCGCTGATGGCCACATCGACCGTATTGTCGCCCACGGCGGCATCGGCGCCCCACACCGCGTCGATCAGCGCCTCGCGTTCGACAACCTGCCCCTGCGCGCGGGCCAGGCGCGCCAGCAGCGCCAGCGCCCGCGGGTCGAGCGGCAGCGCGGCGTCGCCCCAGCGCGCGCGGGCCTGCGCCACATCCACCTCGAGCAGGCCAAGGCGCACGGGCGGCAGCGGCAATTGCCGCGCCCGCCGCGCCAGCACGCCCACACGGGCCACCAGCTCGGCAAAGGCAAAGGGTTTGGGCAGGTAATCGTCGGCGCCCGCGTCAAACCCCTCGATCCGGTCGTCGAGCGCGGCGCGGGCGGTGAGCATCAATATGGGCAGTGTGTGCCCCTGCGCGCGCAGGTTGCGGCACAGCTCCATGCCGCAGCCATCGGGCAGGCCCACGTCGAGCACCAGCACCACCCGCTCGCCCGCCGCGATCATCTCGCCCAGCGTCTGGGCCACCCGCGCTGCCGAGCGCTGCCAGGTGACGGCATGGCCCGCCGCCGCCAGCCCCTGCGTGACCGCGCGGCCAATGGCGACATCATCCTCGACCAGCAGGAGGGCGGCGGTGGTGGCAGGTGCAGTGGCCATGGCCGCCAGCATGAAACACGCCGGCCCCCCATGCGCAAGGGGCCGGCGTGCAGGTTGTGCCTGAGAGGCGCGTCAGAAGGCGACCTTGAAGGTGCCGCCAAAGGTGCGCGGATCGCCCAGATTGGCCGCGATCAGGCCGGTGTTGCCGCTGGCCACGGTCAGCATCGTCACGTAATTGGTGTTGGTGGCGTTGCGCACCCAGCCGAACACGTCAAACTTGCCCTCGCCAAAGCGGTAGCCGGCGCGGAAATTGTGCAGGTCGTAGCCGGCCACCCAGGTGTAGATGGACGCCGAGGGGTTGGACGAGAAGTTCGAGCGGTACGAGCCGTCATAGCCCACGTAGAACTCGCCCTCGCGGCCAAAGGCGTGGGTGGGGATGGCATAGTCCGCGCCCCAGCTGACCGCCCATTTCGACACGCCCGGCATGCGCTGGCCCGAAATGTCGCAAGAGGCCGGGCTGTAGCCGGGGGTGCCGGCGGCGCTGGCCGGGTTGGCGGTGGTGGCGGTGGTGCCGCCCGACAGCTCGGGCGGGCAGGGCGCGCCGGTGAACTTGCGATAGCGCGCATCGGTAAAGGCGCCGTTGGCGTACAGGCTCAGCCGCTCGGTCGGGCGGATCGAGAAGTCGGTCTCGACGCCTTGCGAGCGCACTTCCTCGGCATTGGCCAGATAGCCGCGCAGCACGCCCAGCGCCCCGTTCGACACCTGCGCCTGATAGTTCGAGATGTCGGTGCGGAAGATGGCCAGGTTGAGCGTCGCGCGGCGCTGCCAGAACTGGCTCTTGATGCCGGCCTCGTAGTGGTGGACCGATTCGGGCTTGACCGTGGCGGCCGCCAGCAGCGGCGCGCCGCTGGCATCCGAGGGCACGCCGTTCAGGTTGATGCCGCCCGATTTGAACGTCTTGGCATAGGTGGCATAAATATTGATGTTGTTGGTGACCTTGTAGCTGGCGGTCACGTCCCAGCTGAAATTCCACGCGCTGTAACGGGCCGAGAACTGCTGCGGGGCGAGCACGCCCAGCTGCGCCGTGGCGGTGGCATTGGCGGCCGGATAGGTGACCAGATTGCCGCTGCCATCGGTCACGATCGAGGAATAGGAGCCTTTCTTGTAGTCGTAGTTGAGGCGCGCGCCCGGCTGGATGGTGAAGCGGTCGGTGATGTGCCAGGCCAGCTGGCCGTACAGCGCCACGCTGGTGTTGTTCAGGCGGATGTCGTTCCTGGCGGTCAGGCCGTTCAGGATGCCGCTGGTGCAGGCCGCCGTCGGGCTGGTGCCGCAAATGCCGGTGATCTGCGAGGAGGAGAGCAGGAAGGTGCTGGCCGCCGAACCCTGCTGTTGGGTGCCGGTGGTGTGCACATCCTGATGGAAGGCGAAAACGCCCACCTGCAGGTCATAGCGATCGCGGTCGATCGCATAGCGCAGTTCCTGCGTGTACTGGCTCTGCTTGCTGGGGTTCTGGCTCAGCGTGGTGATGGGCAGGCCGGTATAGTCGCGGTCGTTCGACGGGTTCCAGTCCCAGAAGCGCCAGGCGGTAACGCTGGTCAGCGTGCCGGGGCCAACGTTCCATTTCACGCGGGCCGAAACGCCGCCGGTCTGGTTCTCGGCGCGCTGCGTGGTGTCCAGATCGGTCACGCGGTCATACGGGTTGGTTGAGGCGGGCGTATAGCCCAGCGCCTTGGCCAGCGCCGGGAACTGGCGGCTGGTGGCCTTTTGCGTGGGGCCATAGCCGTAATAGACGGTGGCGCAGCAGATGGGGTTCTGGCGGTTGTAATCGCCCGCCAGCGTCACTTCCAGGCCATTGGCCGCGCGCCACAGCAACTGCGCGCGAAGGCCCAGGTTGTCGAGCGTGTTGTTCCAGATCTTGCTTGTGGTGTTGTAGATGGTGCCGTCGCGGCTGGTTTCGGAAATGGCGAAACGCGCGGCCAGATTGTCGGTCAGCGGGCCGGACACGGCCGCCTTCACCTGCTTGAAGCCGTAATTGCCGAAGCTCACCTCGCCGCGCGCCTCGGGCGTGAAGGTGGGCTGGCGGGTGGTGATGTTGATGGCGCCGGCGGTTGTGTTCTTGCCATAGAGCGTGCCCTGCGGCCCGCGCAGCACCTCGATTTGGCCCACGTCGAGGAAGTCGAAGGTGCTCGAGGCGGCGCGGCTGTAGTAGACATCGTCGACATAGGTGCCAACGCCCTGCTCGATGCCGTCGTTGGTGAGGCCGAACGGCGCGCCCAGGCCGCGAATGTTCACGGCCGAATTGCGCGGGTTCGACGAATAGAACTGGATCGTGGGGGCCTGCTGCTGCAGCCGGTCGATATTGAAGGCGCCGCTGCGTTCCAACTGCTGTCCGCCCAGCACCGAGATCGCCACCGGCACATTCTGCGAGGTTTCGGCCCGGTGGCGGGCGGTCACGGTGATTTCCTCGTGCGGAGCGGCGGTTTCGGCCACTTCGCTGGGGGCAGCGTCTGATGCGGCATCGGCATGCGCCACGGCTGGACCAGCGACAAGCGCGCTGAGCGCAATGCCGGCCAGCCAGCGGGTGGAATTGGCGCGGCTAAACAGGCCGCGGCTGGGCGGCGCAACAATGGCGGAAAAGGTCATGAAAATTGCCCCCTCAGGCAGGACGCGCGATTTGGCGTCGGTGTGTGCTCGTTGGGGCTATGAGTAATCTCAATCTCAAAAGTAGAGATAATGAGGAAATCTGTAGGGGGCCAAAGCCCAGCTTTTCCTCACCCCGCCCAAAGGGGGCAGGCGGCCGCCTCAATCGGGCTGGTCTCCGGGACCCTCTGTCTCGACAAGTTCGGCGATTTCAAAGGTGTAGCTGTGCCACCCGCGCATCTTGGCGCCCTCTTGCGCGGGGCCGCGCTTCTTCTTCGCCTCGGCCAGCGAGCGGGTGTGGCCCCAGAACACCTCGGTCTTGCCGTTTTCCAGCTCGGCCACGATTCGCCAGTAATGGGTGAAACGGTCGGCGGTGGGGCCAATCGTTTTCACATAGCCATCGGGCATGGTCGCGGTCAGGTATCGGCGCTTCTTGCTCATGGCGCTGCTGATGGCGCGCAAGGTCGCGGCTTGTCCAGCACGGA
>DATMUT010000646.1:0-5707 GCA_035563755.1 Novosphingobium sp. | reverse complement strand
ATAGTCCATCGGGCGGCGCGCCATGGCGGCCAGCAGCGTTTCGCGCTGGCGCTTGCCAAGGGCTGCCCCCGCCACCGGCCGCTTGCCCGCCAGCGCATCGGCCACCGAGGCAAAGGCCGGCGCGATGACCAGTTCGTCCATCCTTTCGCGCACATGGTCGGCCTCGGCCTCCTGCCCGCACCACCAGGTGGCGATGTTGGGCAGCAGCGCCTCTTCGTCGAGCAGCACGCCGAACAAGCGCGGCAAAAAGGCGGTAAGCGCCCGGCTCTCGATGACCTCGACGCCGGGCCAGTTGGCCATTTCGAGCCCGCCGCGCGCCCATGCGCTGAACAGGTCGGGCACGCCAAGGCCCGAGCGCGCGTCAAAATGCAGCGGATCGAGCGCGTTGGTGTCGATCCAGCGCCACAGTGCGTCAATGCGCTTTGGCCCGGCGATGGTGCGCAGATACAGCCGCTCGTCGGCCACCATCAGGTCGCGCCCCTCGACCAGCGGCAGGCCCAGGTATCGCGCCAGATAGGCCTGTTCCGAATGGCTCTGGTTCAGGCGGCCCGGCGTGAGCAGGGCGATGCGCGGGTTCTCGCGCGCGCAATCGTGGGCGATGCCATCGCGCATATGGGCGAAAAAGCCCGACAGGCGGCGCACCTGCGCATCGGCCAGCAGCGCCGCGCTGCTGCGCGAGATGGCCAGCCGGTTTTCGAGCGCATAGCCCACGCCATTGGCCAGCCGCATGCGGTCGGCCAGCACGCGCCATTGCCCGCCCGGCCCCCGCGCCAGATCGACCGCATAGACATGCAGGAAATGCCCCGCCAGCGGCTGCAACCCCACCATCGAGCGGGCGAAATAGGGGCTGCCTGCCACTACGGCGGCCGGTATGTGCCCCTCTTGCACCAGCATCTGCGGGCCATAGATGTCGGCCACCACCGCTTCGAGCAGGCGCGCGCGCTGGATGAGGCCACGCTCGACCTGCGCCCATTCATCAGCGCCAATCAGCAGCGGCATGGGGGTGAGCGGCCAGTCGCGCTCCTCGGCATCGCCCGTTACGCGATAGGTCAGGCCCTGTTCGCGGATCTGGCGGCCCAGCTGCTCCTCAAATCCCGCGACATTGCCCCCTGCCAGCGCCGACAGGCCGCCGGCCACCTGCGCCCAGCGTTTGGCCACGCTGGGTTCGGCCCCGCGGAACAGGTCGCCGCCGGCCGCGTCCTGCGGGTATCCGGCCAGCCAGTCCGATCCTTGCGCCTGACCGGCCGGTTCGGCGTCCGGCTCGGCCTTGCGTGCCTTTATCGCTTCGGCCTGCGCGGGCTTGCTCCGCTCGGCCAGCGCGGCCTTGTCCGGCTCGGCCTCAGTGGACATGCACCCCTCGCCGCAGGTCCAGCGTCATCGGGAATTCGCCCGGCAGCTCGGCTGGCGGCGCGATGATGCGCCCTGGCGTGTGGCCCAGTTCGGCAAAGCGGGCCTTGCGCCGCGCCTCGGCCTCGTAGCTGTTGACCGGCACGACATCGTAACTGCGCCCGCCCGGATGCGCCACATGATAGACACAGCCCCCCAGCGAGCGCCCGTTCCACGTATCGACCACATCGAAGGTGAGCGGGGCATGGGGCGGCATCATGGGGTGCAGGCAGTTGGCCGGCCACCACGCCTTGTAGCGCACGCCGCCCACACCCTCGCCGGGCTGGCCGGTGGCGGTCATGGGCACGCGGCGGCCGTTGCAGGTCACCACATGGCGGCCCGGCACCAGCCCGGTGGCGCGCACCTGCAGCCGTTCGGTGCTGGCATCGACATAGCGCACCGTGCCGCCAATCGCGCCTGTCTCGCCCAGCACGTTCCACGGTTCGAGCGCATGGGCGATCTCGAGCGCGACGCCGCCCGCGATGATCTCGCCGTGAGTGGGGAAGCGGAACTGGCGCTGCGCCTCGAACCAGACGGGGTCGAAATCGTAGCCCGCGCGGCGCAGGTCGCCCAGCACATCGAGGAAATCGGCCCAGACATGGTGGCCCAGCATGAATTTGTCATGCAGCCCCGTGCCCCAGCGCACCAGCGGCCCGTCGATCGGCTCGCGCCAGAACATGGCGGCCAGCGCGCGGATCAGCAATTGCTGGGCCAGGCTCATGCGCGGCTCGGGCGGCATCTCGAAGCCGCGGAATTCGACCAGGCCCAGGCGGCCGGTGGGGCCATCGGGGCTGAACAGCTTGTCGATGCAGATCTCGGTGCGATGGGTGTTGCCGGTCACATCGACCAGCAGGTTGCGCATCAGCCGGTCGAGCACCCAGGCCAAGGGCTGCGGCTGGTCGGGGCCGGGGATCTGCGAGAGGGCGATCTCCAGCTCGTACAGGGCGTCGTGGCGCGCCTCGTCGATGCGCGGGGCCTGGCTGGTGGGGCCGATGAACAGGCCGCTGAACAGGTACGAGAGCGCCGGGTGCCGCTGCCAGTAGATGACAAAGCTCTTGAGCAGGTCGGGACGGCGGATGAAGGGCGAATCGAGCAGCGACGGCCCGCCCAGCACGATATGATTGCCCCCGCCCGTGCCGGTGGCGCGCCCGTCGACCATGAATTTGTCGGCGGTCAGCCCGACCTCGCGTGCGGCTTCATACAGCGTCTCGGTAATGGCTACCTGTTCGCGCCAGCTGGTGGCGGGGTGGATGTTTACCTCGATCACGCCGGGGTCGGGCGTGACTTTCAGCACGGTCAGGCGCGGGTCGGCAGGCGGGGGATAGCCCTCGATCCGCACGGGCAGGCGCGTGTCCTCGGCCACTTTCTCGATCGCGGCGACCAGTTCGAGGTAATCTTCCAGCGTCTCGACCGGGGGGATGAAGGCGGTGAGGTAGTCGCCCGCCGGGCCGTGGCGCGGCTCGATCGTGAGCGCCGTGCGCACGGCGCCTGCGATGATGGTCTGATGCGCCGCCGGCTGCGGCGCGTGATAGGGCACCGGCCCCAGCTCGGCCAGGCGCTGGCGCGGGTCGGGCAGGGGGCCGCGCGGCTCGGCGGTGTCCTGCGGGTTGATGTAGGGGTAGTTCGAGGCCGACACCCACGGCAGCGACCCCAGCGGCAGACGATAGCCCAGCGCCGAATCGCCCGGCACGGCATAAAGTACCCCGCGCCGCGTGTGCCACTTCTCGCTGATCCAGCGGCGTACGGGGGCCGCATGGGCGTTCCAGCGCTGGATGGGCAGGGCATGGCCGATGGGCGTGCTCAGCCCCCGCTGGAAGGTGCGCATGAAGCGTTCGCGCGCCTCGGGGTCTTCCAGCTTGGGGTCGGTCGGGCTGGTGTTCTCGGGCAGCTCGGCCTCGCGCACGATCCATTCGATCGCGTCCTCATAGACCGGCTGCACATGGTCGGCGCTCACGCCCAGCGCCTGTGCCGTGGCCGTCAGGAAGCGCCCGGCGTCCTGCGCGGTCAGGCGGCGCGCGTCGGGGGTGGCTTCCTCGGGCAGGGCCTCGCCCGCAATCAGCGCGGAATCGCGCCAGATGGGCACGCCATCCTTGCGCCAGTAGATCGAATAGCCCCAGCGCGGCAGGGTTTCGCCAGGATACCACTTGCCCTGCCCGTGATGCAGCAGCGCGCCCGGCGCAAATTCGCCGCGCAATTTGCGGATCAGCCGGTCGGCATAGGCGGCCTTGGTTGGCCCCACGGCATCCGCGTTCCATTCGGGCGCGTCAAAATCGCCATCGGCAATGAAGGTCGGCTCGCCGCCCATGGTCAGGCGCATGTCCTGCGCGACAATGTCGGCGTCCACCCGGTCGCCCAGCTCGAGCAGCGCTTCCCAGCGCTCGTCGGTGAAGGGCTTGGTGATGCGCACCGCCTCGCGGATGCGGTCGACGCGCATCTCGAAGTGGAAATCGACCTCGGCCGGTTCGGCCATGCCGGTGATGGGCGCTGCCGAGCGGTAATGCGGCGTGGCGGCCAGCGGAATATGCCCCTCGCCGGCAAACAGCCCGCTGGTGGGGTCGAGGCCCACCCAGCCGGCGCCGGGAATATACACCTCGGTCCAGGCGTGCAGGTCGGTAAAGTCGGCCTCCGGCCCGGACGGCCCCTCGCGCGGGGCCACGTCGGCCTTCATCTGGATGAGGTAGCCCGAGACGAAACGGGCCGCCAGCCCCAGCCGGCGCAGCAACTGCACCTGAAGCCAGGCCGAATCGCGGCACGAGCCGGTGGCCAGGGTGAGCGTGTCCTCAGGGCTCTGCACGCCCGGCTCCATGCGGATGACATAGCCGATCCGCTGCTGCAGATCGATGTTCATCCCCACCAGGAAGTCGATCGTGCGCCCGGCCTTGCCGGCCGCGATCGTGGCGGCATATTCGGCCACCAGCGCCTCGAAGGCGGGGCCTTGCGGTTCGGTCTCGAAATAGGCGGCCAGGTCTTCCTGCTGCTCGGCCGAATAGTCGAAAGGCAGTTCCTCGACGTCAGGCTCGACGAAGAAGTCGAAAGGGTTAATCACGGCCAGCTCGGCCAGCAGGTCAACCTCGATCGAGAGGTGGTCGACCGGATCGGGGAAGACGACGCGCGCCTGCCAGTTGCCGTGCGGGTCCTGCTGCCAGTTCAGGAAATGGCCCGGCGGGCTGATTTTGAGCGAATAGTTGGGCACGCTTGTGCGGCTGTGCGGGGCGGGGCGTAATCGGATCACCTGCGGACCCAGGCGGATCGGCTTGGAGTAGCTGTAGCGGGTGAGGTGATGAAGCCCTGCCTTGATCATGGAACCATGTCTGCGCGAAACAATTGTGCGCCGCAACAAGCAAGTTGCGCCTGGCGGGTAAATGTTTCTGCGCACGCGCCCTTTCGTGGCAATGACTGGCCCGGTTTGCCGGATTTTCACCAATTGGCGCCATGCCACCTGCGGTTCATGCTGAAAGGGTGGTTCTTGCGTTTTGCCTATCTGATCCAGGCCCATCAGGACGGCGCGCAATTGCGGGCGCTGGTCGACCGGCTGTGCCCGCCCGGCGCGCCCGACCGCGCCTATGTGCATGTCGATGCCAGCAGCCCCCTGTGGCGCGCACAAGGCGCTGCCGTGCTGCCCTTGCGCCCCGAAGTGCAGGTGATCGCCCGCCCGGTGGCGGTGCGCTGGGGCCATGCCAGCCAGCTGGCGGCCACGCGGCTGCTGCTGCGCGCGAGCCTGGCCGATGGTTTCGATGTGGCGCATCTGATTTCGGCGCAGGACTGGCCGGTGGCCCCGCGCGCGGCGGTTGCGGCCCAGATCGCCGCCAGCCCTGCGGGCACCTGCTGGATCGAGGCCGTGCCCGGCGAGCAAAGCGAGCGCATGACCCGCATACGCCTCGATTCGCGCTGGCTGCGGCCCGATCCGCGGCAAGCGCTGGCCTGGTATGCCACGCGGGCGCTGCGCCATGCCTCGGCGCTTGTCCCGCCGCGTGGGGCCGGGCGCTGGGGGCCATGGTGCAAGGGGTCGAGCTGGTGGTCCTTGCCGGCCGACATGTGCGCGCTGGTGCTGAGCGGGCTCGACCGGGCGTTTGCTTCGGGGCAACTGGTGGGCACGCTATGCGCCGACGAGCATCTGATCCAGACGATCGCGGCGCACCACCGCCCCGATCGCCTGATGCCGCCCCGGCGCCATATCCTGTGGGACGAGGGCATATCCAGCCCGCGCATTCTGGTGGCAGACGATTGGGCAGGCGCGCAGGCGGCGGGCGCATGGTTTGCCCGCAAGCTGGACCGGGCGCGCGATCCCTTCTTCCTCGAGATGTAGGCGGGCGCTGGCAGG
>DATMUT010000645.1:0-3115 GCA_035563755.1 Novosphingobium sp. | reverse complement strand
GGCGGGGTCGTGCAGGCGGGCGGCCAGTTGCGGCGTGGCGGTCACGCCCTTGTCGAGCGCGAAGTTGTGGTCATAGCCGCGCCCGGCGATGATCTGCGCGTCGCGCCCGTCGCGCAGGCCCGTGGCAATGCGGCGCGGCTGGCGGAAATCGAACGGGGTGGCGGCAACGGGGCGCAGCTCGCCGGTGGGGATCAGGGCCGCGTTGACCGGCGTATAGGCTCTGGCCGGAATGGTCAGCAATTGGGGCATGGCGCCATCGGCGCTGCCTTCGCCGGCCATGTTGAACAGCGCGTGGTTGGTCATGTTGACGATGGTGGGTTTGTCGGTGCTGGCCTCGAACAGGATGCCAAGGTTGCCTTTTTCGTCGAGCGTATAGGTGACCGTGGCGGTGAGCGTGCCGGGATAGCCGCTGTCGCCATCGGGGCTGACATGGCGCAGCACCAGCCTTGCCACCGGGCCAGAGGCGAGCGAGACCACCTGCCAGGCGACCTTGTCGAAGCCGCGCCCGCCGCCGTGCAGCGACTGGCCGTGGTCGTTCTGCGGCAGTTGATAGGCCTTGCCGTCGAGCACGAAGCGCCCGCCCGCGATGCGATTGGCATAGCGCCCGATTGTGGCCCCAAAATAGTTGGGGTGATCGACGTAGGAGGCCAGGTCGTCATAGCCCAGCAGCACGTCGGCCGGGCGCCCCTTGCGGTCTGGCGCGACCAGCGATTGCAGCGTGGCGCCATAAGACAGGATGCGTGCCGAAACGCCATTGCCGGCCTTGAGCGTGATGGCGGCGATGGGCGTGCCGTCGGGTAGTTTTCCAGCGCTTTCCTGCCGGGCCTGGGCGGCCAGAGCGGCGGTAGCCGGTTGCAACAGCAGCGCCAGCGCCATGGCGCGTCCGGGGTGGCGTGGGGCTCGGGAAATTGTCATGCTCGGCCTCTCCCATGTGCGTGGGCCATTGACGTTGTTGTGCAGGGCATATAGTCCGACAAATAAGCAAAGAGCAAGCCGCGACACCACACATTCGATGTGGGCGGCGATCGAGAGGATCATCATGCCCGCCATCACCCCTTCCGCCAGCACGGCCGCGCCCAGAACCGATGGCCCTGCCGATCATGCGCCCACGCGCTACGGCCCGGCGCTGGCCCTGTTGGCCACGCTGTTTTTCGTGTGGGGCTTCATCACGGTCATCAACAACACGCTGCTGCCGCATCTGCGCGCGGTGTTCGATCTCGACTACACGCACACCACGCTGATCGAGTCGGTCTGGTTCATCGCCTATTTCGTCGCCTCGATCCCCTCGGCCAAGCTGATCGAGCGGATCGGCTATCAGCTCTCGCTGGTCACGGGGCTGGTGGTCATGGCGGTGGGCGCGCTGGGCATGATGGTGGCGGCGTGGCTGCCTTCCTATGGGGTGACGCTGGCCATGCTGTTTGTCATCGCCTGCGGCATTGCGCTGTTGCAGGTGGCGGCCAACCCTTATGTTACGGCGGTGGGGCGGCCCGAAACGGCCTCCTCGCGGCTCAATCTGGTGCAGGCGATGAACTCGGCCGGCACGATGCTGGCGCCCATGTTCGGGGCTTATCTCATCCTTGGCCGCTCAAAAAGCGGGACGGCGGCGGCGGGCATTGTGCTCACCCCGGCCGAGCGTCTGGCCGACGCGCATTCGGTGATCCTGCCCTATGGGCTGGTGGCGGCGGTGCTGGTGGTGCTGGCGGTGGTGTTCCTGCGCTTTCCCTTGCCGGCCATGGGGGCCGCTACGGGCCGCGTGGCGGTGCAGCAGCGCAAAAACCTGTCGCTGTGGTCGCATCGCAATCTGGTGCTGGGTGTGCCGGCCATCTTCATCTATCTCATTGCCGAGATTGGCGTGGCCAACCTGTTCGTCAATTTTGTCAGCCAGGGCGATGTCGCCAATCTCACGCATGAGCAGGCGGGGCGCTATCTCACCTTCCTGTGGGGCGGGATGATGGTGGGCCGCTTTGCCGGCTCGGCCATCATGCAGCGGCTGCGGGCCGATTACGTGCTGGCGGCGTTTGCGCTGGGCGCCTTTGTGGTCATGCTGGTCACGGTGCAGGCGCATGGCAGCGCGGCGATGTGGTCGCTCATTCTGGTGGGCCTGTTCCACTCGATCATGTTCCCCACCATCTTCTCGCTGGGCATCAAGGGGCTTGGCCCGCTCACCGAGGAGGGCGCGGGCCTGCTCATCATGGCGATTGCCGGGGGCGCTCTGGTGGTGGTGCAGGGCGCGCTGGCCGATCGGTTTGGCCTGCAGAACTCGTTCCTGCTCACGGCTGCCTGCGAGCTGTACATCATCTTCTACGCCCTGTGGGGATCGCGCCCGACCCATGCCCTGCCTGATCGCACGGCCTGAGCATGCGGGGGCGAGGCGGGAAATACTCTGACTAGAAATGCCGCCAGGTCGCGCCCCCGCGCCCCTTGCCGCAGCTGGAGCATTGCATGACTGAGTTTCGATCGATCACGGCGCAGACCGGCCAGCCCGAGGGGCCTGCCTATACCGTTGACGGCCCGGCGCAGGTGGCCGCCGCCTGCGCCGCGGCCGAGGAGGCCTTCGACGCCTATCGCGCCATCAGCCACGAGGCGCGCGCCGCTTTTCTCGAACGCATCGCGCAGGAGATCCTCGACCTTGGCGACGCGCTGATCGTGGCGGCCATGCGCGAGAGCGGCCTGCCGCGCGCCCGGCTCGAGGGCGAGCGGGGGCGCACGGTGGGCCAACTGCGCCTGTTTGCCGATGTGGTGCGCAAGGGCGCCTGGGCGGGCCTGCGCATCGACCCGGCTCAGCCCGAGCGCCAACCGCTGCCGCGCCCCGACCTGCGGCTGCGTTTTATTCCGCTGGGGCCGGTGGCGGTGTTTGGCGCGTCCAACTTCCCGCTGGCTTTCTCGACCGCCGGGGGCGACACCGCCTCGGCGCTGGCGGCCGGCTGCCCGGTGGTGGTCAAGGGCCACCCGGCGCATCCTGAAACCGGCGCTCTGGTGGCCGGGGCGATTGCGGCGGCGGTAGCGGCCTGCGGCCTGCCCGCTGGCGTGTTCGGCCACCTTGTCGGCCCCTCGCACGAATTGGGCACGGCGCTGGTGCAGGACCTGCGCATCGCGGCGGTGGGCTTTACCGGCT